>JADGCV010000011.1:0-76598 GCA_015228815.1 Magnetococcales bacterium
CGGGTAAAAGGTCCTTGATACGCTCCCATTGGTCGTCTCGTAATATTTCCCGTTCCATTTCTGATCCCTCCTGGGGACCAGTTTAACGCAACTCAACGATTGAGAACAGGCCCTAGAGGGTTTGGAGTTCTTGAAATGAGCGGGATACTGACGGTCATCCTCCCTGAATGCCAAATTGATTCGTCACTTGGGAAGGGACCATTGGGTGCAGGAATCTCAGGAGGTGTTTGAACGGTTTAAATCGGGTTCCTCCGTGTCACTGATTCCTCATATCGGCAATGTTCTGGCTGAGATTCTGTTCAACGAGGGGATGGAACGGGAGGCAAAGGAAATTCTTGGCCATTTGCCGCAGGATATTCCGGGGAGGGATGCCGTGGATGCGGCGATCCTGTGCCGCCGTTTGAAAAAGCCTGAGTCGGCGGAACCATTCAGACCCCTCCCCGTACTAAAAATTATTGAAAGAAAAAAGGGGTCTGGGGATTGCCCCCAGGGTTTTGATTTTGTTTTTTTCGCGCCATTTCACCCGAAGCAAGATTCCCTCGTGGTTTTTGCGGGAATCTTGCGCAGGCGCACGCCTTGGTCCCGATCTTTTCGCGGTTTTTGCGAAAAGATCGGGACGCCTTGCAGGTTTTCATGCCTTTCAACTTGCAAGGTGTTTGCCCTTCTTCGTAAAAAGCGCGAAGAAGGACAGGCCAAGGGGCGCGTCTTACGCGAATTTCCGCAAAAAACGCGGAAATTCGCTTCGGGTGAAATGGCGCGTAAAAAACAAAATCAAAAACAAAAACAAAACCCTGGGGGCAATCCCCCAGACCCCTTTTTTCTTTCAATAGTCCCGAATCCAGAGAGGGATCTGAATGGTTACATGGGGCCTTAGCCACCCTTTCCGAAATCATCCAAAAGTGCGTGTGCCATTTGCACCCGGTATTTCTGGATGGCCTCGCCGCAATGTTCCGATCGGATGGCCGTGGCCTGGTGGTCTTCCAGTTGCTGGTTGAATACCGGCCTGTCGTTGCCAATCCGATAGGACTCCAGCAGGTTGTTCAAGGCTTGCACCAGTGCAACCATGTCCCCTGGATGATAGGAGCGGACAAAATCACGAAGAAAGCCGAACTTGTCGAGCGTAAAGGAACGTCTGGCCGTCATGGCTGCCAGACATTCCTCCAGAAGATGGGGACAACGGGTCCAGATCTGGCTTCGGGCATAACTCATCCCCAGGGTCAGATCAGCGCCGGTCAAAAGGTTTTTCAACGCCTCATGGATGCTTTCCGCCACGGAAACACGCAGGCGTAACAGATGAATGTGACGTTCGATCGCCACTTCGGGGATGGACATGACGGTTGAATCGTCACCAAAGACCACCTTGCATTGAAGCCCTTGGGCCTCCATGCGACCGATGAGGTCCCGTTCGTCATCCGCCGTGATTCCCTCCAGAGGAAGAGATGGTTCACACGCAGCCCGATCTTCCATGGTCGGCGTGAACAGGGGCGAGACCAGAAGGTCCACTTCGTATTCCTCCCGGTGTTTCAGCACCCCCGGCTTCAGACCAAGAAGCGGATCTTCCACATTCAGGTGTGTCGAGATGGCGCTGGCACTACGCGCCGAAAGATAACGGTCGCGAACCAGTTGTCCATGAATGATGCGGGCCAGTTGTTCGTTCACGTGTTCTTCCCCAAGGAGTGGTCCGGGGGGGCCGGTCCGGAAATGCCGTTCCTTCTTCCGGACAAGCCCCCCACGACATCGATCAGATGGCCTCTTCGCGCCACAGCACATCGCAGCAGAGGGTGTGTGGTTGACCGTCAAGATTGATCGTCACCGACAGGGTCGTGACTGTTTGCAGGCTGGCGATGGAACGATAGGGCTGTGACAGGTGGACCTTGCCTGGATCGCGCATGGAATCCTGAAAGCCGGAACGGTGGGCCACCGTCGCCCCCCGAAGATCCTGGATTGGCTTGAACCGCTTGTCGTGCTTGTCTTCTTCGCCTGGAGGATAAACGCTCTCCTGGTTCTGAACACCCCTGCCGTCCAGAAGATAGACCCGGAGGACCCGATTCAGGCCAAGGAGCGGTTGGGCCGCGGTTTCCAGGGGAACGCCGTCCGCCAGCGACCAGGCGCATTCCTGGAATTCTCCCGAGAAGGTTCCCATTTCCAGGGTATTGTTCTTCATATCCTGGAAATATCTTTTCTCCGCCTTTTCCACCAGGGCCTGGAAGCTGCCTGGGGTATCGCCGGGGCTCCAGCGAACCGGGCGGACGACATGGTCGCCCCAATATTTTCCCTGGCAGAAATCGGCCTCGACCCGACGCGCCAGGAAGGCCTCGTCCTCGTTCTCGATCTTTTCCATCAACACCAGCGCTCCCGAGGCGTGAATGAGGGAGACCAGTTTGTTCAACATCCGCTTTGCTTTTTTCGAGCGTGCAGCATTTTCGATGGCGGAACGTTGCAGTTTGACGACATCGGGGTTGTACTGCCACAAACGATCCAGATTGGCTGCGGCGCCGTTGAAATCGTCGAACAGCACCAGACACCCCAGATCACGGATTTCCTTGACCTGGGACTTGAACACCGCTTCGTTCTCACCCGGATGCTCCCGGATCATCACCACCACCTGGCTGGTCGGCAGCCCGTTCTTGCGCAAAACATCGTGAAAGAATCCAATATCGGGTTCCTTCCTTCCCACCATGGCCTTCGGCTGAATGTTGATGAACAGCCACCGGTCATCGATCCTCGCCGACATGAAATTCTTGACATGCAGAATCAACCGCATGCGGTCCATCTGCAAGGCATCGTCCGGATTGGTCAGTTCATCGAAGATCTCGGCGCTGGGGATGATCCGACCCGCATCATCCCGTCCCTGAAAAAACGCCTCGAACCCTACCTGACGTTGATGAACGAAACTGAAAATTCGTTGAAAACCCGATCCAACCTTCCTGTCCCTGTAACGAGCGAAAAAAACGCCACCCTCTTCGTGGATGGACTTTTCCAACACATCAAGACTTTTGCCACCGTACAAGCCCGTTCCTGCGGTCATTGATCTTCTCCTTTGTTTCCCGGAATCACCCGTTCGCCGAACATTGATCCATCGGATGCCGCCTGTCATGAACCCTTGGGAGATTCAAGAATCCCTGACCGAAGGAGGACACCCCTCCGGCCTGGAATCGTCGAAGTTTCTCCCGTGATTCACTCCGAGGCGCTCCGATTGCGATGGCAGCCGTCATGCAGCCCCTTTTTGTTTGGAGCGTTGCTCCTCCCATTCCGCCTCGCGGTCGATGTTGGTGATGCCGGCCAGTTCCTGAAGCAGACGCCAGTTGTCCAAACGATCCTGTTGGGACGCGAGAATGACATCGCTGGGTTTACCGTCCTTGCCAAAATGTTTGGAAAAACGACCTTCGGTTCGGGCAAAGGTGAGGAAATTGACCACCTCCTCGCCATCCTTGGTCTTGCGGGTGTGCCAGTCCTTCTTGACCGAGGGATTTCCCTGAAGTGACAGCCGGGATGCCAGTGTCGGACCGCCTTCCGGATTGTACACGAACACTGGAAAGGCCCGCGACTCGACGGCAAGGATTCCCTGTTGGCAGGAGACGTCGTCGGCAACCTGATGTTCGGGTTGACAGGTGGTGTAAATGTTAATCAGGGCAGGACCTTGATAACGAAGCGCCTGTTCCACCCCCTTGTAAAAATGATTGATCATCGGTCCAACGGTTTGGACGACGAAGACGTTGGGATGCATCATGGCAATGTTGCCCAGTTCCTTGCGCCGTTCGAGTTTGCCCCGCACGACCGATCCATGCACCGACATCTTGGCATCCTGGCCGATGAAGGTGGCAGTCGATGTCTGCCCACCGGTGTTGGAGTAGACCTGGGTATCGACGCAGACTGCCTTGATATTCATCCCCGAGGCCAGCATGCGTGACAGGGATTGAAAGCCGATGTCCAACATCGAACCGTCACCGCCCAGGGCCAGAACGACGTGGTCCTTCCGCCCGATCTGATCCCAATGGGCGCGGATGCCCATGGCGACGGTGGCACAGTTTTCGAAAAGCGAGTTGACCCAGGGAACCCGAAACGGATTGTACGGATAGGTCGAGCCGTAGACGGTATTGCATCCGGTATTGGCAGTGATGCCAAACTTGTTGCCGTAGACTTCCTGGGTGATCGCCAACAGTTGCCGCAACGCCGATGTCTCGCCACATCCCATGCAGGACCCGGCGCCACCGACATACTGGTTGGCGCTGTCCTTGAGCATGATGTCCACTTTGAGCTTGGGATTGATGTATTCGCTCGGGGTTTCTGGGGTTTTCTTGAAATAATCCCAGATGGAAAAATAATCGGGAAGGTTGTCCCGGGTTTTCTTGATCATTTTCAGGGCTTTGTGGTCACCACACGCCGTGACGCACTCGCCACAGCCCTTGCACTTGGTCGGATCGACGAAAATGCCAAACCAGCCCCCCTCGGTGCCACTGCCATCCGAGGATTTTTTCTTTTCGTAGGTTTTCCAGAATTTGGTGGTTTGAGCGAATTGTCGCCGCACCAGACCGCGGTTTTCCTCGGTATCGACGACACGAAGGCTGTCGTCCAGTTTGCTGCCCGGAACGACAAGACCCCAGATCGACGAGTCGGGGCAGTTCTGCACGCATTCCATGCAGGCGACGCAGCTTTCGGCGTCGAATTCGGGCAGGTCGGGGGCAATATAGGCAAAGTCCCGATAGGAACCGGTGCCTGCCGGTACCGCCGAGACACCGACAAAGGCATCGGCAGGCTGGCCGGAACCACTGCCTGAATTGTAGGCATTGATGATTTCCCGGGCCCGCTTGTTGTCGTACCACTGCGGGGTCGGTTCAAGGTAAATTTTCGCGCGTTGACTCATGACATCCTCCAGACTTGGTTTCCGGAACGAATCCTAAAGAGACCAAGATGATGATTAAATGAAGAAGGCGTTGACGTCCTTGCCCTTGGCATCCCACTCCACCTTGCCCTCGGCGAGGATTTCCGGAGGGGTCGCATCCATGATGGCCCGGGTGACTTCCATGACCCGATCATAGCCGCGTTGGGCTGCCTGAAGGTTGTCCTCGACCACCTTCTGGCCACGCTTGCCGAAATATTTCGTCAGCGGTTTGCGGACTTTTTCGAACAGATCTTCCTTGCTCAAACCCGCATTCTGCCGGAACGGCGTGACCCGGAGGAAAACCCCCAGAAGGACAATCCCCTGGAACCGTTGGATCAGGGAGGGGTCCGAACGGCACGATTCCCGGGCGATTTCGATGGTATCGACGCCATAGAAGTGAATGTTGTTTTCGCGGATGAAATATTTGGCGTAGGGGGGCAACGAATCCCACAACGCTTCGGGGGTCAGTTCGTCGGTATGTTGAAACACGATGCCGTTGTTCTGCATCCCGACCAGGGGATTGCCCATGAACCAGGTCGTCGGGTCCATCAGTGGGACAAATTCCACCTGTTGAAGTTCGCAGTGGGTCAATATTTTTCCGACAGGGGTTACCGTCAGATAGGTGTTGGTTGGCAGCCCTTTCTTTTCGGAGCCGTATTTGGGCGCTGCCTGGACCTTGAAATTGAACAAATCGCCCAACATCGTGGCGATGATCTTGTTGGTGGTGATGGTACCATAACCACCCACCGAATGGGCGCGCACGGAAAAAGAGCCGGCAGGACGAACGTCGGGTTCCTCGGTGACCTCCAGGGCGGTCGGATGATCGATGGCGAGGGTGAAAAACCGTTTCCTGCGCCCATCTTCATTCACCATGTTGCGCACCACCGAGATGATGTGTCCCGGCGTGGTATCCCTGGATCCGAGCCCGGCGGCACCGGAACAGACGTAGGGAATCGAGTCCACTTTTTCGAATCCATCGATTCCCATGACCGCCTTGGCCAGGGAGGCCTCGACATCGGTGGTCAGGGGGTTGTCAACCATGGTGGGAATGTCGCAGCGTTCGATCACGGAGACCGCTTTGCAATTCTTGATCGCGGCGACCAGTTCCGCCGCCGGAAAGGGACGGTAGCTGACAATGTTGACCACTCCGAGGCGAATGCCCAGTTTGTCGCGGACCACATCGATGGCCGATGTCGCCGTTTCCGACAGGGTGCCCATGGCGATGATCGCGTATTCCGCGTCTTCCATCCGGATGCACTCGATCAGATCATACCGCCGCCCCGTCAGGCGATAAAATTCGTCCATGCTTTGTTTGAGGATGCCGGGAAGCTTGTCGTAGAAAAAGCGCTGGCCGATCTTTCCCTGCATGTAGGAATCCTGGTTTTGCACCACGCCGACCTGAAGGGGAAAGTCGGTGTCGAAGACCCGACGCATCATGACCCGGGGGTCACCCAGGTAGTCCCGTACCAGCTCATCCTCGGGAAAGTTCAGGTTTTCGATGGTGTGGGTGCCAAGAAAACCATCCTGGACGTTCATGAAGGGAATGAAGGAGCGTTCGGAGGCGTGACGCGAAATCAGACACAGGTCGGCATTGGCCTGGACGCAGTTGCCGAACAGAATGCCCCATCCACAATCGGAAACCCCCATCACATCGTCATGCCCCGCATGGACGTTGAGCGATTGAGAGGTCAGCGCCCGGGCGCCGACGTTGAGAACCTGGGGAAGTTTCTTGCCGGAGATGGTATAGAGCACCTCCTTCATGAGGATCAGGCCCTGACCCGAAGTGAAGTTGGTCACCCGGCCACCTGCCAGGGCAAACCCTTCGCAGGCTGAAGCGGAAGAGTGTTCCGATTCAAGTTCCATCCAGGCGATCGGTTGACCCCAGACGTTCTTGAAGCCATTGGCCACGGCAACCTGATAGTGTTGCCCCATGATGGTCGAGGATGTGATGGGATAAGCGGCCGCTCCATCCGTCGCTCTTGTTTCGACATAGGCAATCGCGTCGGAACCGTCTCCGGTTCCGGGAATGCCCGGATAGGGAAAGGCCTGTGGTTGTTCAGCATTCAGCGTGGCCATCCGTCTTGCCCTCCGTGGGTAGGTTGAATTGTATGGATAACTGAATTCTCAGTGAAATCGGGAACTCGATTCCGCACCGGCGTTCTCGGGCATTCCCATGGGGAATTCCGTCGGGATCCGAAAGAAAGGTTTCGCCATGTGTATATCATGGACCGTGAAAGAGCACAAAGATTCGTCGATCGCTCAATCACGTTTTTGGATCGCGCGATGATGCTTCCGGCCTGTTTCCTGATTGAAGGTTTCTGGCGATGCGCCCGGTTTGAATGGGGAGGACAAACCTTTTTTCCACTCGATACCGGGCGATCATCTGGGACTGGGCCGTCTTGATCCGCAGGGCGGGAAAGGGGCTTTCAAGGGACTCTGCGGACCCGGGTCATGGGAATCCTGCCGAAGTTTCCTTGAAGGAAAAATTGTGGCCAGGTCTGTTGCCGTGCCAGCTTGACATCCAGGTCACACAGGGGGTAGAGCCGCGATTCGTGATGCTCGTTCTTTTCCATCATCCACAACTGGTCGGGGCGCATGAAGTTCTGATCGAGAAGATTGGATTTGTGGGTTGTGGCCACCATCTGCGCCCCATTGGTATTTCGCTGGGGATCGTTGAACAGGTCGAGAAGAAACCGGGACAGTCGGTAATGGAAGCCGATTTCCATTTCGTCGATCATGACGACGAAGCCGTTATCGATGACATCCTTGATGCATCCGGCCATGGCGAAGACCCGATTGGTTCCCTGGGATTCCATGCCGGCGCTGAAGGAAACCGAATCGCCGGACTTGGGCATGGTGCGGACAATTTTCAGTTCCCTTCCCTGGAAATCAAGCCCGAGTTTGGCCAAGGCATCGGTATCGCTGGCCTTGATGGCATTGACCAGGGCGGATTTTTTCTCATGGCTGGTGGTGACCCGACCAACCAGGTCGATCAGGTCCAACTGGACATCGGCTGACAATCGTTCCGATTTTTCCAGTTGCAGGGTATCGATTCCCGGATCGACCACCTGGAGAAGTTTAAGGATCCAGACCATTCGTTCCGTGTCACGGGACAGTTCGAGCGCCTTGTCATGAGGGACCTCTTGAATGACCGGCATGACCCGCAATTTGTCCTTGAACCAGTTGTAGACCGCCAGGACATCCTCCCACTGATCCCTCGAATCCTTGGTGAAATGCCCCTGGCAGACATGCGTCAGGGCCAGCCAGTCCTCGGGGACATGCTGTATGGCCAATTGGATTCCCTTGAGTCCCTTGACCGTCACATGATAACTGTTGGTCTCAGGCTCGTACACCCGCCGGAAGCCATCGGGCTGACCACGACGGTTTCCCTGGATCGAGAGCCATTCTTCCCAGACCAGGGTGCGATCCGCCTTGAACCCATAACGGCACAGGTTTCCACGGGCAACGATGGCAACCTCGAACATGCTGGGGCGGCGATTGGATTCCGGATCCAGCAGAAATGGCGTGATGGCCAGGTTTTTCTCGACCGGTTTGCGGTTGGAGTTGAGGACCATGTCACGCATGAATTGCGCCGCCTGGACCATCTGGCTTTTGCCCGAAGCATTGAAACCATAGATCAGCGCCGAGCTGGCCACCTTCCGTGGATGGTGTTTCAGACCCGTGGTCAACAGATTGGTGGCGAGACGTTTATTCTGCGTTGCCGCCATTTCCAAACGTTGGGGCTCGTTGAAAGAGCCAAAGTTGCCTATCGTGAATTCAATCAGCATTGCACTCACCCCCACTCGATTCAAATGCAAGGTCCATGGATTGTCTATTTATTTAAAATGAAACCGGAAAGGGATTCGCGATCATATCGGTGACGAGAACGACCGAAGAATACCTGTGTGCGATCCGGGAGTCACCAAAAAAAACAAAACATTGAAAAGATGTCCTTTTCTCTCCGATCCAGGCATTCCAATCGACCGGATGGCCGCACACGGGAATAGATTTTTTTACCGTTCGGCGTATTGTTTCATGGAGATTCGATGGACCATGAAACACAAATAAATATTGTATTTCATAGTGGAACAACAAAAGCGAACGCCTGTTTGGGATCGAATTCGGGGACGGGAAGGTCAAAACAGTCTGCGTCCTTCCATGGCCTGAAACAAGGTCGATTCATCCAGGTATTCCAGTTCTCCCCCCATGGGAAGACCGTAGGCCAGACGTGTGACCCTGGTGGCGAAGGGTTGGGCCAATTGGGCGACATAGTGGGCGGTTGCCTCTCCCTCGACCGTGGGATTGGTGGCGATGACGACCTCTTCGATGCCTCCGGCCTGAAGGCGGATTTTCAGGCTTTCCATCCGCAGTTGAAGCGGGCCGATGCCGTGAAGCGGATTGAGACGACCGCCAAGGACATGGTATCGCCCACGATAGATCCCTGCCTTTTCGATGGCCAGGAGGTCGGCAGGTTCTTCGACGATGCACAGCATCGATGTCCTGCGCTCGGGATCCATGCAGATCCAACAGTGTTCCCCCTCGGCAAGGTTGTGACATTGAACGCAAAGACCGACCCGGTCGCGCAATGATTCGAGGGCGTCGATCAATTGCGTGATCTCCACGCCTTCGCGCCGCAGAAGGAAATGAATCATCCTTTGAGCGCTTTTCCTGCCGATACCTGGAAAACGGGAGAAAAGGGATATGGCCTTTTCTACCGAGGGGAGACCTTTCATGAGAGAAATCCCGAAAAAATGGGGTCATGCGCATGGAAAGGAAAGGGGGTTCAACGGATCAAAAGGGCAGATTGAGTCCTCCGGGAAGGTTGAGTCCTCCGGTCAACCGGGACAAACTTTCACGGGTCAGTTCCTGGACTTTTTTCTGGGCATCGTTGAAGGCCGCGGCGATGATGTCTTCCAGCAGTTCCACGTCTTCCTTGTTGACCACTTCAGGATCGATGCGCACCTTGCGGACTTCCTGTTTGCCGTCCATGGTGATCTCGACCATGCCGCCGCCAGCCTGGCCAACGACGGTGGTTTCGGCCAGTTTTTCTTGAATCTTGGCCATTTCCCCCTGCATTTTCTGGGCTTGTTTCAGGATGTTTCCCAAGTTTTTCAATGGAGTTCTCCATAAGGTTGATGATTGTGTCCGTTTGCCGGAGGGGTGATCGAGATGACCTCGGCGTTGAACCGGGTACGCAGAGCGAGCACGCCGGGATGTCTGCCGATTTCCTTTTCCAATTGACTGGCTGATTCCTCCTGTTCCCTGAGATGTCGCTCCTGCAAGGTTTCGGGTCGATCCTGGGAAGCGGAAGAATGGACGATGACTTTGACTTTTTGTTGAAAGTTCTGATCCAGAAATTCTGAAATCGAATCGCCGATGGATTCTGGTGTTCCGAAACAGTCGTTGATCAATTGGAGTTCGATAATTCCGGAACGTTCCCCGGCGGGAGGCTGATAGCGAAGGCAGGCCAGTTGGGCGCCGAGTTTCATGGCCAGGGGGGGGTGCGTGGTGCGCGCATGGGCGATCAGTTGCGCCCAATTGTCCGGGAAGCGGTCGTTTTTGACTGGGAATGGCCTGGAGGCGGAAAGGAGCGGCGCTGCTTGCGAAGAATCGGGACGGTGGAGTGATGGGTTGACTGGAGGTGTTGGTGGCGCATTGCTTCCTCCCTGGGCCTGGCTGTTGCCCAGAACCCGAATCAACTTGTCGAGGTCCGGGACCGGGGCCAGATAACACACGCGCAGCATGAGCATTTCCATGGCATGCCATGGATGCGCGGTCTGGCGCAGTTCATTCCCCCCCTTGTTCAATACCATGTAGACCATTTGCAGGTGTTCCAGGGAAACCGGGGACAAAAATGCGGAATCGGGATTGGACGTATCGGGAAGTTTGTCCCGGGCGACCTTGATGCGGACTTCGGCATGCACTCTTGTCAGAAGGTCGCGGACGACGCTTTCGGGTTCCACGCCCATTCGATGAATGTCGGACAGGGTTTCCAGAAGGTTCTTTCCGTCTCCGGAGAGGATCTGTTTCAGGAGGGTCAGGATGGTTTCATTCTGGGTCAAGCCCAGGAGTTGACGGACGGTTTCATGGGCAACGACGCCATTGCCATGAGAAATGACCTGATCCAGCAAGGACAGGGAATCGCGGACCGAGCCTTCGGCGGCCTGGGCGACCAGACGCAACGCATTGCTTTCGAATTGGATTCCTTCGTGAAGGAGAATGCGCTCCATATGATCGGCGAGCATTTCCTCCGGGACCCGTTTGAGTTCATATCGTTGGCACCGACTGAGTATGGTGGCGGGGAGTTTGCGCAGTTCGGTGGTGGCAAAAAGAAATTTGACATGTTCCGGGGGTTCCTCAAGCGTTTTCAGCAGCGCATTGAACGAGGGAACGGAAAGCATGTGGACTTCATCGAGGATGAAGATGCGAAAGCGGGAGCGTGACGGGGCATAGGCGACCATGTCGAGCAATTCGCGCATCTGTTCGACCTTGGTACGGGATGCGGCGTCGATCTCCAGGACGTCGGGATGGTTGCCGGCGATGATTTCGGTACAGGATCCGCATTGACCGCAGGGGGTGGAGGTGGTTCCCTTTTCGCAATTGAGGCAGAGGGCGAGAAGTCGGGCAAGCGTGGTTTTTCCGGTACCGCGAATGCCTGAAAAAAGAAAGGCATGGGATAGACGACCGCTGTCGAGGGCATTGACGAGGGCGCGCGTCACATGATTTTGCCCAATCAACGTGTCGAAGGAGCGGGGGCGCCAGCGTCTGGCAAGGACGACATAATTGGACATGGGATTAAGGGCGGCTCCGGTCAGGTTGAATACGGCACACTCAAGATCTCATTACCGCTGCTACCTTCCGGTCCTGACGGGGTTCATGAGGTTGCGTTGCGTAAGACCTGACCATCGACGCCGCCCGCGCAATCGGATTTTGGGGGTTGGCTCGGATTGCATCCGGGGGCTCCCTGGAGGACCCCGAAGTGTTTCAAGTCATCGTGTTCTCGACCATGGCGGAGGGAGAGGGATTCGAACCCTCGGTACCCTTGTGGAGTACACACGCTTTCCAGGCGTGCACCTTCAACCGCTCGGCCATCCCTCCATGGTGCAAATGTTCTTCCAAGGTTTTCTTCTCAAGCAGGTGGCATCCCGGGGACTTCGATCCGTTCAGGCTTGAGACGAGGCCCTACAATAAGAAAATTATCTTCGAGGTTCAAAGAAAAAACGTAACAATGCGACGGACCATGTCGAAAAATCGATCCCTGGGTGCGTGGATGGATGGGAATCGCTGACCTGGGGCGCGGGGTGATGGCATGAGAATGCGGATTGTTCCGTCGGTTTTTCCTCGGGTCTGGCCGCCAGGTGGTTCCATTGCGCCAGTCGAACGGAGCGGATGGCGTTGGTGCATGTGGGGCAAGGTTGAAGTGATGACACCAGGCGGCAGCCCGTCAGGCGGTAGTTGCCGACGAGTCGGGCAGCGCGGACGATGGCGCGCAATTCCGCGTGGCCCAGGGGGTCGTTGGCAGCCACGACCTGATTGCAGTCCTCGGCCAGGATTGTTCCTGTCGGGGCGGAAAGGATCGCTCCGACGGGGATCTCGTTGCGGTTTCCGGCTTTTGATGCGGCCAGCAGGGCCAGGAAGTTCAGGGCGTCGTCATGGGAGAGGAAGGGGTCTTGGAGCGTGGGCGGGGCGCTCATGAATCGCCTTCGATGGATTCGGTTGGACCCAGGAAGGTCAGATCATACCGTTGGTGGTCCCAGGCAGTCTGGGCGGTATCCCGGGAAAAGACCCAACTTTCGTGAAAGGGGTTTCCTTTTTCGTCTTGCAGGACGATCCATACTGCGGGATTGACATGCCCCTCGGGACCGTGGATTGCGGTTCCTTCGAGAAATACCAGATCGGGCACGAAAACGACGGGATGAATCCATCCATCCCAGGGGGCTTTGATTTTTTCGCCGGTTTTGACGACCATGCGATAGACATTCAAGGTGCGTTTGTCAAGAATCATGAAATGCAGGGGGGCGCCGACTCCTGTTGCGATCATTTCTTCGGAGGGGCGGGCGACAATTTTTGTGACGTGCGGCGCGAGTGCCAGCGAAAGCAGACCTTTTCCCTGTTGGTTCAGGGGGAGGTACACCGTGCTGGTTTTTTGTTCGAGCAGGGGGGCCGCCAGGACGATGGCGGCGATGGCGAGGAAAAAAAAGATCTTTCCCAAGTGAAGGCGAATCATGTGGGAGCAAAATGGTTGGGTGGTTGGCGGAGAGAGAGGGATTCGAACCCTCGATACCCGATTTGGATATAACACCTTAGCAGGGTGCCGCCTTCAACCACTCGGCCATCTCCCCTTTTCGCTGGATCTTTGCCTCAAATGAAGCAGGAAGTCAATGCCTGCGAGGAAGGTCATCATTTTTCCGAGCAACCCTTGACGTCGGGATCCCGGATGGGGTAGTAAAGACGGCTTGAACGGGCCTATAGCTCAGCTGGTTAGAGCGCACGCCTGATAAGCGTGAGGTCGGTGGTTCGAGTCCACCTAGGCCCACCAGCGATTGAACGATCCGGTCGTCCGTTGTTTCCCCATGCATCATTCCATTGATGGGTCGGGTGTCGTTGGCAGTGGGGATCGGTTCTTCCTGATCAAAAATAAAAAACATTCACGTTTTCCTGCACTTCGGCCTTCTCTTCGTATGACGCAGTTCAACGATTGAGAACATGCCCTGGTGCGTTTTTCCCCGCGTTTCACTCAATGATAAACGAGAAAAATTTGGTATGGGTCTTTGTCTTCAATGGCGTCCCCGGCGCGATTTGAACGCACGGCCTACGGATTAGGAATCCGTTGCTCTATCCGGCTGAGCTACGGGGACATGGATTTGATACGATTATGAAAGGTTGCTGTGGGTGTTTCTGATTGTCAAGGGGTCATCCCTCCATCTTCAGGTTTGACTTTCCCCGTTGACCTCCGTGGCATCCTGACATAAGCATTCGGTGATTTCCAGTGGTTGCGTGCCATCCCGACCGTTACCATCCGATTTCCCGATGAACTTTTTCGATTGTCGCATTGAAGAGTTCAGACTCCAGGCAACCAGGGTGGAACTGTGGCGATGAACTGAGACCAACACAGGTCAAGATGTCCCCGGGCATCGGCATATCCTTTGGCCCGCCATCCGAAGACCGCACCCGAAAAACGGAGAACATCGGCGTGGAAGGCTTCTTCCACCAGGGGGTCGATGATGTTCGGCAGTACCGCCACATCGTTCATCAATCCCAGAATGTTTTGAATCGCTTTGAGGTTTTGCAGAAAAGGGGCGACTTTTTCCCTGGGAAAAAGGGAGGCGAAAAAATCGGTGGCATATCTCATCTTCTTGCACTCGATCCGCAGGGCATGCAACTCGGTGTCGCTCATGGAGGACAGGTTCTTTCCCAGGAAACAGGTTTTCATCAACCTTCGATCCAATGCCTTGACCGAAAATTCTCGAATGCTCCGGTTCATCCGGACCCGCTCCCGCGGCGGCATGTCCCACGGAAACCAGCCGCGCATCTCCAACCATTTTGCGAATTCCTGAACGAACGTCCGATACCGGGGGCTGTCCAGGGTCTGCCGAACCTGGAATTGAAGTTCCTTGCGTTGGTTTTGCGCCCGTTCCAACAGAATCCGTTCTCCCTCCTTGAATGGTGTCTTGCCAAGCAATGGACAAAGAGATTCATTCAAGAACACATCCAGGTCCCGCGCCGGTCCCAATGCGGCAGCGATCCATCTCATGTCTTCCCCCCAGGTGGCGAACCGTTGGGGAGAAATGGCCTTGGAAAAAAGTGACAGCGCCGAACGCATCTTCCTCAGGCAGACCCGCATCTGATGGATGCCCTCGCAATCGGAATGGTCGTAGGCAACCGGAACCCACATCTGCATGATCGCAAGATTCTGCTGAAGAATCATGCCAAAAGCATCGCCCGTTCCATGACGGCTCATCAGCCGGATGTCCTGAACATCCCGATCAGGATTGCCACTCACACGATTCTCTCCCGAGGCTTCGGGGACGGTTCCCCGTTTTGTGGGTATCCATGCCTGCGTTTTCCGGGCAAATCTATCCCTTCCGGTGACATTCTGTCTACCAGCTTCCGAGCAGGGCGGTGATAAAGGAAGATTGTTTCAGGACAAAAAAAAGATTTTGTCTCCTGGTCCGAATCTGCCGATCAAGGGGAGTGGAATGATGTGATCGGAGTCGTCAATTATTGTTTCCTATTAAACCACGGGTTTGGAGTCTGACATGGCGGAAATCAATGAGAAAAATACATCGAACCCGATCATTCTCGGAGAAGGGAGCAAACTGGCCCAACCAACGGAGCATCCAAAGATAAAAAAAATGGCCAACGACGAATATCTTGAGGCCATGCATGATCTGCACATCGAATTGTTGAAATTTCAAAACTGGGTCAAGGGGAGCAACAAACGGGTGGTGGCTCTTTTCGAAGGACGGGATGCCTCGGGAAAGGGGGGAACCATCAAACGATTCATCGAACATCTGAATCCTCGCGGTTGCCGGGTGGTTGCCCTGAACAAGCCGACCGACGAAGAAAAATCGCAATGGTATTTCCAGAGGTATGTTCCCAATCTTCCTTCGGGGGGAGAAATCTGTTTCTTCGACCGTTCCTGGTACAACCGATCCGGGGTGGAGCGGGTCATGGGGTTTTGCAATCGCGATCAGGTGCGTGAATTTCTCCGCAGCGTCCCTCTGTTCGAGGAAATGTTGGTCCGATCGGGAATCATTCTGTTCAAGTTCTATTTTTCGGTCAGCAAGGAGGAGCAGTTGCGCCGCTTCAAGAGGCGGGAGACCGATCCCCTCAAACAATGGAAACTCAGTCCGGTCGATAAGGAATCGCAGGACAAGTGGGACGACTATACCCACGCCAAGGAGGACATGTTTTTCTATTCTTCGACCTCTCTTTGTCCCTGGACCATCATTAAATCGGACGACAAGAAAAGGGCCCGGGTCAACAGCATCAAATATTTTCTGAGCCGGATCAATTATGAAGGAAAGAGAAGGGAACTGATGGATTATGACCCGCGCATCGTGCGTACCGTTCAGGAGGAAATCGGTATCGATTGATTGATGGGCCTGGCGGCAATCCGGTCCCCGGAGGTTTGTATCCGGCGGCTTGGGACCGGATGCCCTGGTCAGGGATGGACATGGGGTCGCAATTGACGTTGGCGGTTTTCCGGTTGCCGGACCTGGGACCGTTTCTCTTCAAGCCATTCGAGCCATTGCCGCATCCCGAGACCGTTGCGTGCGGAGATGGGCATCACCGGCGCCGAATTGGCAAGCCGGCGCAGGCACGCTTCCGCCTCGGATGGTTGGAACGTGTCCATATAGGGCAACAGGTCCGTCTTGGAGAGCAGCATCAGATCGGCAATGCGAAACATCACCGGATATTTGGCTGGTTTGTCGTCGCCCTCGGTGACCGAAAGGAGGATCACATTCGCCTTCTGTCCCAGATCGTAGGCAGCGGGACAGATCAGATTGCCAATATTCTCGATGAACAGGATGTCGATGGTCCCAAGGTCGATTCGATGCATGGCCTCGTGGATCATTTCCGCATCCAGATGGCAGGCGCTTCCCGTCGTGATTTGAATCGCAGGCACCCCTTTGGCGCGGATTCGACGGGCGTCGTTTTCCGTTTCCAGATCTCCTTCGATGACCGCCAAACGGTGGTGCGATCCCAACGCTTCGATGGTCGCTTCAAGAAGAGCGGTCTTTCCTGCCCCGGGAGAGGACATCAGATTGATCGCCAACACCCCGTGCGCTTCCAGATGGTGACGGTTGTGGACCGCCATTTCATTGTTGGCCGCAAGGACGGCGGTGTGGACCTCAAGGGTCTCCGATTTGGGATGGATTGTCGCACTGCAACCACAGGAATCGCACATGGAGGGCCTTCTTGTTTCGGGTCAGGGAATGTCGAGTGACGGTTTCCGAGAATCACCGCCAGCGCCGCCTGCAGGTCATTGTCCTTGCGCGGCGGGGGCAGAATCTCGGTGATGCGGTCCAGGATCTCCAGGGGGCGGCGCTGGGGCGGGCGCAGGCTCAAGCGACCGGAAATGGCGTTGACATGGCGCTGATTCGGACCGTTCATAAGCTTTTTCCGCTCATCTCAACCACATCACTGGCCCAATGCCGCACATCTTCCACCATTTTTTCCGCCTCTTCCACAGGAATTCCGGAGATATCCAGGTCTTCGTAGCGCAACAGCACGGCGAACGGATTCAGGAGGCTGAAATGATCGGCGGCAAAGGGAAAGGGAAGGCCAAGATCCAGGATCCGGTCCACCAATTCGTTCAGGTTATGGGTACGACGAAACGTGATCCCACTGGCCAGCAAGACCGCTTTCAAACATTTTTCCACGGCCTGCTGGGCGTGAAAACAGGCCATCTCGGCATTGATGCCGGGTTGATTCTTGATGGCGTGAAAGACGGCCCGGTCCTGGTCGGCCTTGCGCAACAGGCGGCGCGCTTCATCAAAGGGAGTCATGGATGATCCTCCCCTCCTGCAAGGCCCAATAAATGGCGCCACTGGAATGGGTGCGACGCTCTTCCATTTCATCGCGGGAGCAAACCAGCAGATCTACGGGGATGCGCAAAGGGCGCAGTAACTGTTGCAGGCGGGTCATCTCCCGCACACGGTTTCCCACCTCGGGTTCCACCACCAGCAGATCCAGATCCGATTCTTCCCGGGCGTCGCCACGGGCGAAGGAACCGAAGAGAATGATGCGCGATGGCCCGATAGCTTCGGCCAGCAGAGCGGCGGCGCGGCGGATGGTCGATTCGTCGATGCGGTTCATGCGTCACCTCCGTCCAGATCCAAAGTAAACTGTTTCATGGGCTCGGACTTGCGCGGCGGCGTAACCGTTCAGACCCCTTTTTTCTTTCAATAATCCCGAATCCAGAGAGGGCTCTGAATAGTTACACATGGAGGGCCTTCTTGTTTCGGGTCAGGGAATGTCGAGTTCCAGGCGGGCCAAGATCAATGTATCACCACCCGCCACCTCCGTGGCAAGCGAGGAACAGGCCGGACAACGCCAATCATTGACCGCGACGGCGCCGATATGGGCACAATCGCGGCATCGAACCGTGAGCGGCTGATCCTCGATGGTCAGGGTGGCATCCGCAACGATGGTCCCTTTTTGAAAAAATTCGAAAGCATGACGCAACAACGAGGAATCGACACCCGAACAGGGACCATTGTGCAGATGAATTCCCCGAATGTGCCCTCCCGGATGCGCGGCGGCGATGGCCGTCACCTGGGTCACCAATGCCTGACAGACCGACATCTCATGCATTTCAATTCCTGTCTGGCTTTGGGATCGGTGCCCAATACATCAAGATCCCGGTTGATCGTCTCGTTTTTCCTCGGAGGACCAGGTAAATTTTTTCGTTTCTCGTCCCGGACTCTTGGCCTCGAGCTTGAACGCCAAGGTCCCGGGAAAAGGATTCCAAAGACCTTGGGCCTCGCCCCAAACCTGCAATTTTGGTGAAGACAGACGTAATGTCTTTGCATGGAATCGGGGGCCGGTCAAGGTACTCGACAGGGTGATCCGGGGAAACGCCATTCCCCATGAGGGGGTCAATCCGGCATAAGCCAGGAGACCTCGGGCCAGGTCTCGCGGACCCTGTTCGAAAAAGGCATCGTTGACACGAAAGGTGGACATCTCCACGCCAATTTCCGCCCGTACCTGGTCGATGGTCCCCTGGGTTGCCGCATCGTTCCAAAGGGCGTTGACCACCGCGTTTCCCGTACTGGCATCGAGGGCAAAGGCTTCTCCGAGAATGACCTTGCACCGACCCCTGGATCCGAAAACCTCCATGGAGCCATATCCGATGGGACGGGCAATCGGTGGATCGAGATCCTTGAAAGGAGGCCGGGAAAGGTATAACGGACCGGTGCGAATCGCCCACAACCCATCGGGACTGAACCGTCCCCGTCCCCGGGTCAGATGACCATCCCCGTTTTCCGCCCGTTCGAAGCGAAAGGCGATCCCTTCGGCGGTCATCAAAACTTCCAACCCGGTCAGTTTGACTTCTCCCAGTTTCTGTCGATTCAGCAACCAATGGGATAATGCGGACGTGCCAGCCATCCGTTTGAGCCACAGCTCCGGATTGCCCACGACCGTATCGAAGCGGATCATGCTGACCAGCGGTTGCAGGGAATGCAGTACCATCCGTCCCTGCCCGCGAAGGCCCAGGGGTTCCAGATCCATGTATTTGACCATCAGATTTTCGCCGCGTCCCATGGACTCTTCCCAGGGCTGATCGGGATCGAGCGGGGGCGGGGTGACGAGTCGCTCGGGATTGGCCTGAATCAGGGCCGGGGCAAGAATGGCCGTCAGTCCCACCATCCACAACGGCGCCAGCCGCCGGCAGCGTTCGCGTTTCATTCCAATGACGGTTGCCAACCGTGCGGACATTGCGTTCAACCATCGTGCAAAGCGTTGTTTTTTTCTCATTTTCCCTTCCATGGAGGATCAACGAACGAGAATGAAAAAACCTTCCTGTCCCCGTTGGATGTTGAGCAGCATTTCGCGACTGTTTTTCTGAACGATCGCCGATAAGTCCTCGAACGTCCCGACCGCTTGACGGTTGACCGCGAGAATCCGATCGCCGTCGCGCAGCCCTGCCTGCCAGGCCGGTGTGTCGGGTTGAACGGAGACGACGACAATGGGTTCGTTTTGTTCTCCATCCTCCAGTTTTTCCATGACGGCCCCGAGAAAACGGGGATCGATCCGTTTTCCTTCGATTTTTCGCGTTCTTGGTTCGGTGACCTCGGTTGTGATCTGCTGGCGTTTGCCGTCACGCAGAATATCCAGTTGGATCCGGTCGCCCACCAGGGACAATCCGATCAGAGTGCGCAGACTGGCCGAATCGGTGATGGGGCGTCCATTGGCGGACAGCACGACATCACCCGGACGAACCCCGCTCTTGTCGGCGGCGGATCCGGGAACGACCCGCGTGATGACCGCTCCCTGAGGTTGGCGGATGCCGAAGGCGTTGGCCAGGTCGGGGGTCAGATCCTGGGAGCTGATACCCAACAGACCGCGGCGAACGGCCCCGAACTGGATCAGTTGTTTGATGATCCGTTGCGCCATATTGATCGGAATGGCAAAACCGATGCCGACATTGCCCCCGCCCTGGGCAAGAATGGCGGTGTTGATCCCGACCAGTTCGCCGCGCAGATTGACCAGGGCGCCGCCCGAGTTGCCCGGATTGATGGAGGCGTCGGTCTGGATGAAATCCTCATACCCTTCGAGGCCCAGCCCTTTGCGTCCGAGGGCGCTGACGATGCCGGAGGTGACTGTCTGCCCCAGGCCAAAAGGATTGCCGATGGCAACGACAAAATCGCCAACCCGAAGGGTATCGGAATCTCCGGGGGTCGCTGCCTTGAGTCCTTGTGGCGGAATCTGGATCAGGCCAATGTCGGTGTCACGATCCAGTCCCACCCGCTTTCCCTGGAGGATTGTCCCATTGCGCAGGGTGACCGAAATGGAATCCGCTTTTTGAATGACATGGTTGTTGGTGATGACGAGTCCTCTTGCCGCATCGACGATGACGCCCGACCCGAGGCTTTGCTGGGTTTTTTCCTGTTCCATCCGCGGCAGGTTGAAAAAGCGGCTGAAGAAGGGATCACTGAGCAGTGGATGTTCCACGGTACGAATGCGGGTGGATGTGGTGATGTTGACGACGCTCGGGACCACCTTTTCCAGCATGTCGGCCAGGGAAGGGAGGGGTTGTCCGGCCACGGTCGCGGGAAGTGCCGCACGACCGGGCGCGGCCATGAAAAAAAATCCATACAAGAAAAGAATGGCAAGGGATCTTGTTTTCCGATTCATCGTTCGTCACTCCCGAAGCGGTGTCAGGACGCCGTCTTTTCGCCAGGACAGATAATCCCGCAGCATGAGGGCATGGTCGAACGCCAACTCCCGGGGAAGGTTGTCGATGTCATGAATGGCGACATTGCGTGCATCGTCCCGGGCCTCGGGCAATCCGTGGGCCTGGGCGACATAAAGCGCGGTGACGGTATGAAAACGCGGGTCGCGGTCGGGGGCGGAATAAAGACCGAGCAATTGTTTCAGTTCGACCTGCAACCCCGTTTCTTCCAGGGCTTCGCGCCTGGCGGCGTGTTCCACCCGTTCACCACGATCGACGAAACCTCCCGGAATGGCCCAACCATGGGGTGGGTTTTTTCGTTCGATCAGGACGATGGGGCGGTTGGGAAGGTCTTGCAGTTCGATGAGTATGTCCGCTGTCAGAAGTGGGGTGCGCGGTGTTTTCATGGTTGAACCTTTCCTGGAGCGGCAATCGTTGAATCGTGTCTTTCTGTCGAGGATTCGACCGCGGAAGGGGTGGTGAATGAGGCATCGAAGACCGGGGGAAAGTGTTGCAGAAGGGTTTGTTCCAGTTCCAGGGCGCTGGCGTGACAGCCGAGACGTGCCATGGAGGTGACTCCTCGATCGCGGATGCCGCATGGAATGATGCCGGAATAGTGTGTCAGGTCGGGATCGCGATTGATGGCGATGCCATGATACGTGATTCCGCTGCGTATGCGAACCCCGAGCGCGGCGATTTTTTCCCCTCCCACCCAGACACCCGGATTTCTTCGGTCACGGTCGCCGTGAATGTCGAACCGGGCCAGGGTCCGCAGCACCCATTCCTCCAGACGACGTACATGATCCAGTACCCGACCGGTGTCGGGTCGCAGATCGCGAATGACGTAGGCCACCTGTTGTCCTGGTCCGTGATAGGTCACCCGTCCGCCGCGGTCGGTGGTGACGACGGTGATGGATGGATGGCCGGTCGCCGAGGGAAGGATTTCCTCCATTTTGCCCGATCGTCCCACGGTATAGACCGGTGCGTGTTCCAGGAGCATCAACAAGTTCGGTCCTCCGTGACGGATCAGGCGTTCGACCCGCAGCAACTGAAGGGCCAATCCTTGGGCATAATCGATCCGTCCCGGACGGAGCAGGTCGTAGCGAGCGGTTTCCGGGTGGTCGGGTTCAGGAATCGCTGCCATGAAACAACCCTTCGGCATGAAAGGAAGAGCGTGCCAGGGGGTGACTGGCGACACGTTCGAAGCCCATGTCGCGGGCAGTCCTGCCAAGGTGATCGAATTCCTCCGGGGAAACGTAACGGTGAACGGGAAGATGTACGGGTGAGGGTCTGAGATATTGACCGATCGTCAGCAGAGTGACGCCATTCGTTCTCAGATCCCCGAGGGTTTGCACCACTTCGGCGGGTTCCTCGCCCAAACCGAGCATGATCCCCGATTTGACCACGCCTGTCCCGGTAGCTCGGGCATGATCGAGCATGGCCATGACCCTGGAGTAGTTGGAGGCGGGCCGGACCTGGGGATAGAGGCGGGATACCGTTTCCACATTCAGGTTGAATACGTCGGGCCGTGCGGTCAGTACCTGGTCGAGGCTGGCACGATTCCCCTGAAAATCGGGAGTCAGGACCTCGACCGTGGGTCGGTTGGTCAGGGACATCAAGGCATGGATGCAGGCGGCAAAATGACAGGCCCCGCCATCGGGCAGGTCATCACGATTGACCGAGGTGATGACGACATGGTTCAATCCCATGGCCTGGACGGCACGGATGAGTCGTTGCGGTTCCCCAGGATCCACGGGACCGGGGCGTCCCGTGGTGACATCGCAGAAGCCGCAGCGTCGGGTGCAGACGTTACCCAGAATCATGAAGGCCGCCTCGCCTTTGCTCCAGCACTGTCCCCGATTGGGGCAGGTCGCCGATTGGCAGACGGTATGAAGCCCCAGGTTTCCCAGGAGTCGTTCCACCTCCAGGCATTCCGGGGTCAGCGGCGCCTTGACCTTGAGCCATCGGGGTTTGGCTTCACGGATCCGGGGGGGAGGGGAGGGGGGCTGTTCGTTTTTCATGGCTTGTCGGCCCCGATGGCGGCGAAAAATTTTTTCCTGATCTTGGCGTTGAAGGTTTCCCATTTCATCCGTGCCAGGTCCTCGTCTTCCGATCCCGACAGAAATCCCAGCGGAATTTCAAATCCGCCCGCCGCCGCCTTGCCACCGCCATAAAAGGACCCGGTGACGGAGCGTCCCAGACCTTCCTTGATGAAGGCATCGGGATTCAGGGCCGATTTGGTGGTTCTCAGGGAGCCGCTGATTCCCTCCTCGCCGGTCGAATGGGTTACGATTCCGAAGACGATGGCGGTGTGGACCGTCTCTTCCGTCAAGAGGAAATCCGCGGCCTGGGGAATGGAATCGCGATCGCTGGCGCGCAGATAACCGACACCCGAAATACAGAGTCCTTCGCGGATTTCCCGATTGGCCAGGGCCAGGCGAATGATTTCCATGCCGCGATGGGAGCGCTGTTGGTGGAGAATATCCACGAGAAGGTCGTTGTCGTAGAAAGGTTGAAGGCGGGCGGCGGCGAGAAAATCGATGGGTTGCGCCCGGATCATGGAGGATGTTTCACTGATGATGCCATGCATCAGGGCCGTGGCCAGATATTTGTGTTTCAGGTTGGAGGCGACCAGGGTCATCGCCCCCAGAGCCAGATAGTCGGTGAAAATCGAGGCGCAGGCGCCGACGGGACGAATATCGACAAACAATGGTTGCAACCGTTCCTGGGGGGCATGATGATCGATGACCGCCAATACCGGAACACCATTTTTTTCGAGACGATCGACCAGGTTGGTCGTGGTCCCCTGGTTATCGACGAAGACCGATCCCTGATAACGTTGTTTGTCCAGGGGTTGATCCGAGGGGATGGCGAGGACATCGATCTTGAGCAGGTTGATCAGCGCAAGGTTTTCCTGATGACTGATGCGACCGCCGTAGATCAGATCGGTCTCGATTCCCATTCCGGCGACAATCTGCCGGTAGGCCCAGGCGCAGGACAGGGCGTCGGGATCGGGAAAATCCTGCATCACCACCGCATGTCGCTCCCCTTTTCGTCCTTCGAGGATTTTCAGAAATCCTTCCAGCTTTTCCCGATCCCCGACGCCGCCAATATCCATTGGATTACCTCGTTGAACTAGGGTTGCTCATGATGGTTTCCTGATGTCTTGATCCGGTGGCGTGAGGGCAATGGTTCCGGATCATGTTCCCGGTTTCGAAATGAGCCACGTCCCGATGAGCAGATGATCGAGTCCCGAGCGCAGGAAGGTCGATACGGCATCCTCGGGTGTATGGACGATGGGTTCGCCATGAAGATTGAACGATGTGTTGAGCAGGGCGCCAACTCCGGTTTCCCGTTGAAAGGCGGAAATCAGCTCATGGTAACCGGGATTGGCTGCGCGTGTGACGACATGGGGGCGGGAGGTTTTGTCATAGGGGTGAAGGGCGCCGGACATATCCTGTTGGCCGTCCCGGGTGGAGTCGAAGGCGAGGGTCATGAAGTCGCCATGGAGGTTTTTCGGGTTGACGACGTAATCATCCACCCGTTCCTCGATGATGCTCGATGCGAACGGCATCCAGAAGTCGCGTTGCTTGATCATTTCGTTGATGGTTCGCACCACCTCGCGGGGGCGGGGGTCGGCGAGAATGGAACGATTGCCCAGGGCGCGTTGTCCAAATTCGGCCCGTCCGACAAAACGACCGAGGACCCGTCCCGACGCCAGAAGGTGTGCCACTTTGGTCGGGTGACCCGTCTCGATGGTGCATCCCTGCAATTCCACGATCCGGTCCAGTCGGTGTCGGATGTCGCTGTCCTCGAAGGAGGGGCCAAGGTAAATCGAATCCATGGGATGGCATTCGCCGATGGTTTCCGCCGGGATCTGGGCAAAGTGGACCGCCGCCATGCAGGCGGCGCCGATGGAGAGTGATTCATCGCCCGATCCGGGGGGAACGAAGAGGCTTTGCACATCTTCCCGTTCCCAGATGACCTTGTTGGCCTTGATGTTCATGGCAACGCCGCCCGTCATTGCCAGATGGCCGCAGCCGGTTGCGGCGATACCATTTCCGGCCCATTCCGACAGGAGTTCCTCGGTTCGTTTTTGCACTCCCCAGGCGATGCCGTCGAAACGCATCCCTTCAAGACGTTCCTTGAAATGAAAAAAATGATCCCGCGGTTTGACCCGATAAGAAAAACCCAGGCCATCGACCTGAAGGGTTTCGGCAAATATTTCGTAGGCCTGTTGTCCGTACTTTGGATTGGCATAGGGGGCCAGTCCCATGGTCTTGAAGGCGTGTTCGAACTGTTTCATTCCGAGGAGCAGGGTGGCGTAGCGGTAGATGCGGCCAATGTTGCACTGGTTGGTGCGATGAAGGACGCGCAGTGGTTGTCCCCGGGGCGCATGCCAGACACTGCCATTGATGCCGTCGCCTGCGCCATCGGCGGCAAAGACGAGGGTATCGTGTTCCAGCCGTTCGGGATGGACCATGAAGGCGTACCAGGCATGGCAGGCATGGTGGTCATGCACCGAGATTCGATCCCGCGGCAGGCCAAAGAACTGTTCATGGTGGCGCAGGCGGGCTTCGAGCATTCCTTCATGATCTTCTTCGTCTTTGACCAGGGAGGAATCGTAGATGAAGCGGGATGGATCCAGACGATCCTTGAAAACGTCGCAATAGGAAGGGCGGGCCCCATCGAAAAGACGTGGTTTCCAGTATTCGTTCTGTTCCCGCCAGAAGTCGCGGATCGAAAAGGATTCCCGAGGCACCCAGAAATATTTGGGTGGAAGTTGCCTTGTGGCGAGGGCGACCCGGTCGATGTCGGCGAGGGTCACGCTCCCCAGGGCGAGGCATTCGTCAATGGCGCGGAAGGGAAAGCCGGAACGGGTGGTTTGCCGTGTCGGTCGGTCTTCGCTGATGGCGGCGATCAGTTTTCCGTCCATCATCAGGGCGGCGCTGGCGTTGTGGCCTTCATTGATGCCTAGAATGATCATCGATCGTTTCCATTCAGGATAAGGGGCGCTTCGTCATCGGTTCTTTCAAAATTAATGTAATGAAAAAAGGTTATCTTGAATCGCGTGTGAGGGGAAAATTTATTTTGAATAAAATATCACGAAAAGCCCCGATCACACCCGTGAAGCACGGTTTTGATGCGGATACTGCCGATGCGATCCTGTGTCCTGATGATTTTCTGGCATAATCGCAACGATGACTGTCGCAACTCTTCAAGAGAGCGCCGGGAATCGACCGAAAGCACCAGATCCGCCACCATTCCCTCACGGGTATAGTGCAACACCAGATCGGAGATGGCAATCAATCCCTCCTCTCCTTCGAGCATCCGGGAAACGGCGGCGACCATCTCCTGACGTCCCGGATAGTCGATGGGCATGGGCAGGCTCTGGTCTTCCTCCGGATCGACATGGACCATGACCTCGGTCACGGCAAGAATCCCGTCGATGATGGAACGCCTGAGACGTTCGGCAATCTGGTGCCCTTCGGACACGGAAAGGAACGGATTGACGACGACATGGATATCGACGTGAAGATTGGGGCCGCTGCGGCGTATCTTGAAAAGATGGGCGGAATGGACATCGGGATGAGCGCGAACCATGGTGACGATCTGGTCTTGAATCGCCTTGTCGATCGCCGCGGATGCGTCGGTAAATTCCAGAAAGGCATCCCGACAAAACCCGTAGGCCATCTTCATGAGAATGACCGAAACGACAATGGCGGCGATCGGGTCGGCCACCGGCCAGCCGACCATCGCTCCGGCGATGCCGATCAGGGCGGCCAGCGAGGAGATGGAATCGGAACGGTGATGCCACGCATTGGCCACCAAAGCGCGAAGGTGCCACGTTTCTCCGACCCTGCGGGTGTAATGGAAGAGCCATTCCTTGGCCAGAATGGCGATGATGATCACCACCAGGGCGGCATTTCCCGGAATGACATCGGTACGATCCTCGACCCGATTCACGGCGTCGATGACGATTCCCCCCGCCAGGGCAAACAACAGCACCCCACTGAAAAGAATGGCCATGGTCTCGTAACGCCCATGTCCGTAGGGATGCCCCTCATCGGCGCCGGCGCGCGACATGCGATTGGCGATCCAGATCGCTCCGTCGCTGAACAGATCGGAAATGGAATGCAGTCCATCCGCAAGAAGAGCAGGACTCTGGGCCAGAATCCCAACGACCGTCTTGACCAGCGACAAAAGTATATTGACCACCATGCCGATGGCCATGGCACGGTCCGCCATCTTCAGGCCCAGGATCTCCTGGGCCTGGCGCACCTTCTCCCCGGAGGAGGCGGTTGCGAAGGCGTCCATGGCGGCAGGTCAATTCACGATCATCGACGGGTGTTGATGGCGATGAAGAGCGGATCGCCGTTGCGAATCACCCGAACCAATACGGTATCCTTGTCGCGGGTCGCCTCCAGGGCTTTTTCATAGCTGGCCACTGAATCGACCTTCATGCGGTTCAATTCCACCAGGACATCGCTGCGCAAAATTCCCGCCTCGGCTGCCGGCCCATTGGGTGAGAGTGACACCACCACCACGCCGCTCTGGTCGGGATCGAGCCCAAACCGTTGCCGGTTGCGATCATTGATCGGTTCCACCTGCATTCCAAGGCGGTCGTTATCGACCTTGCCTGGGGTCCGGGCCTGTTCGACCTCCTCGTCCGGCGGCATTTCGCCTGTCATCGCCGACATCTGCATTTGTTTGCCGTCGCGCAACACATCCATCACCACCTTCTTTCCAACCTCGGTGGCGGCGACCATCGTCGGAAGTTCGCGCATCCGATTGATTTCATGACCATCGAATTTCAAGATCACATCACCCGTTTTCAGCCCTGCCTTTTCTCCCGGCCCTCCCTGCATGACGTGGGTGATCAAGGCCCCTTTCGGATCCTTCAGGCCGAGTGCCGAGGCCAGTTCCTGGGTGACCGTCTGGATGCCGATGCCAAGCCAGCCCCGAGTCACATGGCCAGTGGTCTTGAGCTGCGTGACCACCGATTTGGCCAGATTGACCGGAATGGCGAAGCCAATCCCCATGTTGCCCCCGGAACGGGAAAAAATGGCGGTGTTGATCCCGACGACCTTTCCTTTCATGTCGAACAGGGGGCCCCCCGAATTGCCGGGGTTGATGGCGGCATCGGTCTGGATGAAATCGTCGTAGGGTCCACTGCCGATGATCCGTCCCTTGGCGGAAATGATCCCCACGGTCACCGTGGCATCGAGGCCGAAGGGATTGCCGATGGCCAGCACCCATTCACCGACCTCCGCCGTTTCCGAATCGCCCAGATCGACGACGGGAAGTTTCTCTCCGGTCTCGATACGGATCAATGCCAGATCGGTCTTGGAATCGCTGCCGATCACCTTGGCGGTGAATTCGCGTTCGTCCGGAAAGCGAACGGTGATCTTGTCGGAACCATCGACGACATGGTGGTTGGTCAGGATGAACCCCTCGGGGTCGATGACGAAACCGGAACCCAGGTTTTGCGATTCAAAACGGTCACGCGGGAGTTGTTCGTTGAACTGTTTGAAAAAATGTTCAAAAGGTGTCCCTTCGAAGGGATTGCGTCCCATTCCTCCCTCGACATCCATCTTGCGGGTGGCGTGAATGTTGACGACCGAGGGTTTCAGTCGTTTGACCAGGTCGGTCAATTCGGGAAGCCCCTGGGCTTCCGCCGGAGTCGAAAAGACGCACAGAACCAGGGACAACAAGATCGCCAAGGTGTGTCCCAGACCCTTTCCTGGCAACGATGGAACATTCCAATACATACGCATCACCCGATACTCCCAGAGTTTACCAACGGTCCCCCAGGGGGTTCCTTCCCGTATTCATTTTTACCTTGATAACGCCACATTCAAGAAAATCGACTTTCATTGCGGGAACAGCCGGCGATTTTCATGACGGCAAGGCGGCTTCAACTTCCCATAACCCAAGCCACAAGGCAAGGGAAGGCAACATCCATGACCGCGCCAAAGGGCATTTCATGGTCATGGCACGAACGAAATCCAAAGAAGGGCCGCCAGAAGAAATACTGTCTCCGAAAGTTCACAAGCGGCCCCCAGGACATCTCCGGTCACCCCAGCCAATCGGGCCGTCATCGAACGGCGAAACGCCACCATGAACAGAGCGGTCGTCGCCACGGCCAGGCTGACGGAAAAATCGGCAAGGAACAATGGAGCCATCACCGCCAGGGCAACCACGGTCCAGCCCTTCTTCCTGGAGACCTCCCGGGCAAGAACCGTTCCCATCCCCTGGGAACGTACATAAGGGGTGGAAATAACCAGAAAGACCAGGGCCGTCCGTCCCACCCAGGGGGCGAGAAGCAACAGCAGTGGCATCCGAAGTTGAATCAGGGTCTGGATTGCGGTGAATTTGACCATGAGTTGCATGACGATGGCCATGACTGCCGCCGGACCGGCGCGGGGGTCCTTCATGATCTCCATCATCCGCTCCGGTCGTCCGTGCCCCCCGACCCAGGCATCGGCCAGATCGCCCAACCCTTCCAGATGCATGCCGCCCGTCAGGGCGAGCCAGGCCAGGAGCAGCAGCACCGCGGTCATAGTGTCCGCCGCCATGTCGAGCAGCCACGCCAGGCCCCAAAGCATGACGCCGATCACCATCCCGACCGGCGGATACCAGAGCACCGACGCCCCCATCGTTTCGTCATCCGGATCGCGGACGATCGGCATGGGTAGGGTGGTCAACAATCCCAGGGCAAGCCGGAAGGGTCGTCCGATCATCGCACCCCCAGGAACAGGGACCGCGATGAGACAGGTTCGTCGCCCCGATCGAGGACCAGGCGCACACATGCCCCTGGCGGCAGATTCAGGGACCAGATGTCGCGGAAGGAGCGTCCCAGCGCCAGTGCCGCCAGTTGACGCATGACTCCGCCATGGGTAATGACCAGAAGATGTTCCGGCGCCGGAAACTCCGGTGATGAACTGGTCGTCAGTGAATGCAGACAACCCGATATTCGTTCGGCGAAGAGGTCCATTGGCTCGCCACCGGGAGGGGGATGAAGGGTCGGGTCGTCCCAGAAGGCCGCAAGACCCAAGGGATCCATGGCCATGACTTCGGCGCTGGTCCGCCCGTCCCAAAGACCAAAATCATATTCGCGCCAGGCCGCATCCAGGACCACCGGGATTCCGTTTTTCTTTCCCCACCACTGGGCAAAGACGGAACAACGTTCGAGTGGCGAGGATAATAGGCCATCGGCCTTGTCGGACAGTGCCGCCGCCCGTTCCATCGTCTTCCAGCCGGCCTCGGTGAGGGGGGGATCGCTCTTTCCATTGAAACGGGCCCCGCCGGTGACTTCTCCATGCCTGAGAAGGTCGATCAAAAGGGGGTCAGTCATGATTCTTTCCGGAAACGGCGGCTTCTTCGAAGGTTGCCATTCGGTTGTGCAGGGCGCAGGCGATCCGTACCAGGGGAATCAGAGTCGCGGCGCCGCTCGCCTCGCCCAAACGCATCCCGAGCGACAAAACCGGGACTGCCTTGGCCGCCTGCAATACCGCGACATGACCTGGTTCCTTGGACATGTGGGAAAACAGCAGCCAGGGATGGATTTCCGGTCGGAAACGGAGGGCGGCGAGGGCGGCGACGGTGGTGATGAAGCCATCGATGACGCAGGGGATCCCTGCCTGGGCCGAGGCCAGATAAAACCCGGTCAGTGCCGCCATTTCCAATCCCCCGAGCCGGCGCATTGCATCGAGGGGGTCGTCCTGGGAGACCTGATGAAAGGCGATGGCCTTGGCGATCAGACGTGATTTTTCGAGGATCCCTTGCCGATCGAGGCCGGTTCCCGGACCCGTCATTGCCTCGGGGGCGGTTCCGGTCAGGATCGATCCGACCGCGGATGCGGCGGTGGTGTTGCCGATTCCCATCTCGCCCCCCGCGAACAATCGTACCCCGACCGCGATTCCGCGGGCGACTGCCTGCCGTCCCAGATCCATGGCGGCGAAAAGTTCATCTCCGGTCATGGCCGGGGCGTTGCGGAAGTCCGTGGTTCCCGGCGCCACCCGTCCCGCGACCACCCCGGCGAGAGGCCCGGGGTCGGTTTTCACTCCGGCATCCACCACCTCCAGTTGGGCCCCGATTTCACGGGACAGAACGCAGATGGCCGCGCCCCCCCTGGCAAAGTTGCGCACCATTTCGGCGGTGACCGATTGTGGAAACGCCGATACTCCGGCCGCGGCGATTCCGTGGTCCGCGGCGAAGACGACGATACGTACCGGATCGATGTCGGGAGCGTCGGTTCCCATCCATCCTGCCGCCCGGACGGCCAACTCTTCGAGGATTCCCAGGGAGCCGGGCGGTTTGGTCAACCGGTTCTGCCGTTCCCTGGCCCGGTGGGCGTGAAACGATGAAACCGGAGGTACGGGAAGGGCGAGCCAGTCTGGACGCATGGTTCAATCCTTTTTCAATTCGAGGGGAAGGCCGGCCACCATCAGGGTGACACGACGACACATCTGGGCCAGGGCTTGATTGAGCCAACCGTTTTCGTCGGAGAAACGGCGGCTCAGGGATCCCATGGGGACGATGCCGAGGCCGGTTTCGTTGTTGACCAGGAGGACTGTGCCTGGAACATGGGGCAGCAGTTGCAGCAGCAGCCCTTTTTCCCGTTCCAGGGCATCCGGGTCCTCGGGAATGGAAAGCAGATTGGTCAGCCACAGGGTCAGGCAATCGACCACCAACACCGTGCCGCAAGTGGCATGATCGCCGAGGACCCGGGCCAGATGGACCGGTTCCTCGATCAAGCCCCAATGGGAGGGGCGGGATTGCCGATGCAACCGGATCCTTTCACGCATTTCCAGATCGCCCGACCGGGCGGTGGCGACATAGGTCACCGTCCCTTCCAGGGCCAACGCCCGATTTTGGGCGAAGGCGGTCTTGCCACTGCGGGCGCCGCCCAGGATCAACTCCACCGCCATCGATGACACTCCCGCGCAATAATTAAACCCGAAGCGTATCCGGGAAGTTATAGAAGAAGCAATGCAATAAAAAGACTCGTGATCGACCAGACCATGCCGCCGCGGCGGACCAGCCCGGTTGCCCGGTCAATGTCGGACGGAGTTGGCGCGACCGTCCCCCCGAGAAGTGGCGCCGGCTGCCAGATTCCATGATAAAACGCCCCCCCGCCAAGACAAAGTCCCAGCGCTCCCCCACCAGACGCCATCACCAGAGTGGCGTTGGGGCTTTTTCTCACGGTGCATCCGCGCCAGGCGCGCAAAGCCCCGCGACGATCGCCCAGAAGGAGGTAGGTCAACGCCGTCAGACGGGCGGGGATGTAGCCCAGGACATCGTCCAGACGGGCAGCGGCCCAGCCAAACTGGCGGTAGCGTTCGTTGCGGTAGCCCCACATGGCATCCAGGGTATTGGCCAGACGAAACAGAACCACTCCCGGCCCGCCAAGAACGATGAACCAGAACATGGCGGCAAAGACGGCATCACAACCGTTTTCCAATACCGATTCCACCGTCGCCCGGGCGACATCGGGCGATTCCATCGTCCCGGTTTCGCGACTGACGATCCATCCCACCCGTTGCCGCGCCTGCGACAGGTCTCCCCGTTCCAGGGCGTGTCGCACCCGCCGGGCATGATCTTCGAGACTTTTCCCCCCCAATGCCAGGTACAGCAAGATGATCTGCGCCACGCCACTCCCCAACCATCCCCAAGGCTCGCCGAACGAGACCATTCCCGCCAGTACGACCGGAGGAACAAGCACGAGGATCACAGCCACCCCCCCCGCCAGACGCCCCCGCCAACCTTCCATCGGGCCGCATCCGCGAAGTCCCCGTTCCACCCATCCCGCCATCCGGCCAAACCCGACCAGCGGATGAAACCGCCCCGGTTCCCCCAGCCACCGGTCCAATATCCACCCCAACCCAACCAGACCCGGGCACCCGTATGAGAACAGGATCATCGTCCGACTCCATCTTCCATGACGCGAAAAGGTTCCATCGCGCACGCGATTCTGGAGTATTCGCTCAAAGGTTTCAATAGTGAAGATCACTCGATGCGCCATCGCGACGTGTTCTCCCGGCGAACTCCGGCGCTCGAGCCTGGGACAAATGTGTCAAAGTGTCATCGTTGCCTTGAACGGATGACACTTCATGAATCAATGTTACAATACGAATATTAATGCAACCATAAGCAAAGAACACTCATGTCGAAATGCTTTCATTTATGATTTTTGCCGAAGGATCCGTTGCGGGTATCGAGAAAATGGGAATAGAATGTCCATGTGGCATGGGGTCCACCAATCCCTCGGAGGTTGGAATGAACATCGATCGATCACCGTCCGCGTCCACGAATCAAGGAGTGTCCCGATCCGGACGCCCGACGTGGAATCTTGTCTCCTGTTTCGTTTTTTTTGTTTTTTTTCTTGCGAACCCAGCCTGGTCCACCCCTGCCGGTGATTGTGGGCACGATTGTTTCAAGGCAACCCAGGCAGTGGCCCGAACCGGTTCCGGAGAAGCGGAAAACAGGATGGGGACCATGTTTGCCACCGGCATCGGCGCTCCCTACGATCCGTCCACCGCCGCCGCATGGTACGAACGCGCCGCCCGCAGGGGCCATGCCCTGGCAAGCCTCAACCTGGGCATGCTCTACATGACCGGAGAAGGGGTTGCGGAAGACCTCAAGCAGGCCCACCATTGGATCGCCAAGGCCGCCGATCTGGGACACGGCCCCGCCAGCCAACTCCTGGGACTGCTTCATGAACGGGGCATCGGGGTCGTCGCCGATCGTTCCGAGGCGCAACGCTGGTACCAAAAGGGAGGGGAACAGGGAAGCCGGGAGGCCCGTTCCGACTGGTCGCGTCTGACCGGCACCCCCTGGCCCGCCACCCCTCCCGTCCAGCAGGCGCATCAGGTCCAACAACGGACAAATACGTCAGGATCGGTGCAAACTCCGCACCCGCCCCAGGTCACGAGCCAACCCCGACACGAACGGCAATCCACCGAACGTCTGGACTCTTCCGTCGGGAAAGCGCCCGCCGTTATGGCCGCCGTTCCGCGGAATCCTGCCTCCACCGGCGACAAACGGGTATCGGCCCTGTTCGAAAAAACCCGCGCGGCAGCCCAGGCGGGGGATCCGGAAGGGCAGAATCACCTGGGCACCATGTATCTTTCGGGATTTGGCGTCAGTCCCAACACCAGGGAAGCCTTTCGCTGGTTCCAGGAAGCGGCGAAGAAGGGTCATGCCCGGGCGCAGATCAACCTTGCCTCCATGATCCTGACGGGAATGGGAACCCGTGAAGATCCGGCGAAGGCAGTCGGTTGGCTGGAACGGGCGGCATCCCAGAACCATCCCGAGGCGCAATACCTTCTGGCCACGCTCCTGGAAAAGGGAACGGGAACGCCCGAGGATCCGGTCAGGGCTTTGCAATGGTACACTCTGGCGGCGGGACAGGGGCAGAGTGCGGCGGGAAAAGCGAAAAACAGGATGATGGCCAGCCTGTCACCCGAAGAGATCGACCGGGCGCGACGGGGAATGAACGCCCTTGTCCGCCGACCCGAAGTTCCTTCCCCCGAGATGCAACTGGCGCATCTGAAACCTGTTTCCCTCGACGGACCTCGATGGGCCATGGCGGAGACATCGCCCCCCCCAGGCAACCACCCGGTGGTCACCGACATTTCCGCATCCCGAGTCACGTCTCCCGGAATGTCCGCCGACCCGTCCAGCCAGGTCCAGACCCCTTCTTCGATGCAAATGGCCCGTCTGGCGTTGGAAGATGATCCCGCCACGCCAGCCCCGTCGGCACGTCGCGGCACGAGACAACAGGAACCGATCGAGGAGATCGTTCTCGCCGCCAATACCGGCAATTCGTCCGGCAAACAACCTCCATCCGCCGCGGATCAGTGGCGGAAGAAGGTTTCCGAACCCAATGGCACGACGAAACCGGACGAGACCAAGGGATCCCATCCACTTCTTGTTTCACCGGTCGTCAAGGAAGTCGATGCCACCAATCAACGAAAGGCGAAGGATGAATTGAACCTTGCGCTGGCCGCGGAAGGGAAAAAAGATGTCGGCGCCATGTTGCGCCATCTGACCCGGGCCCATGAAATCGATCCCGGCAATCCGGAAATTGCCAAACGTCTGGGCGTTCTGACGGTGGATGCGGGGAAACCCGCCGCGGCCCTTCCCTTTTTCAAAGCGGCGGCCCAGGGAGCGGCGTTGCAGGGGAATGTCAACGAGGCGACCTTCGCCAATGACCGGATCGGGGAAATTGCAGGGCTTTTCCAGTCCTGGGTCGATGAAAAGCTGGCCGCCGCCGGAGTCATCCAGCCCGACAAGGCCAACATTGCCTCCACCTGGACCAACCTGCTGGAGCAGGCCATCGATACCGCCGGCAAGGGCGACCTGCCCCAGGCGATCGATCTGGGACGACAATCCCTGGAACTGGCAAGGAACAATCTGGGGCCGGAACACGCCTCGACCATTCTGACCTTGCGAGAACTGGGCAACCTGCATGTGCAAAATGGCCAGCTCGATGCCGCCGAACCGTTGTTCCGGCAATCCGCCGAAATTGGATCCAAGGTGCTGGGCGACACCCATCCCGAAACCCTGGCGGCCAGGACGCTGCTGGCGGAATTGATGGAGTCGCGAATGCAACTGGAACCCGCCGCGGCTGCCTACCGGGAGATCACCGATCGGTATGGCAAGGGGTTCGGGACCAGCCATCCGTTGAAGCTGCACACCGATCTGTCATTGGCACGGGTGCTGAAGAATCAGGGAAATGCCGCCGAAAGCGATCGGATTCTCAAAACCGCCTGTCCTCTGGTTGCCCAGACCTACGGATTCCACCATCCTGAAACGGCAACCTGCCTGCAACAATTCGCCGAGGTGCAACGATCCCTGGGCCATTTCGATGCGGCGTTGGCGAACCTGAATCAGGCCCAGGCGATCCTTTCCCGGGTCACTGCCACACAGGATCCGCGGACCGTCGGCGGTAACGTTTCCCTGGCCGGGGTGTTCCGCGATCTGGGAAAATATGCCGAGGCCAAGAAACTGCTCCTTTCGGTTCTGGAAGAGATCAAAAATGACAGCCATGCCCTTGGTTTTCTCCAGTCCGACGCCCGGACCGTTCTGGCCCGGGTCCATCTTGACCTTGGAGAACTGGATCAGGCCCAGTCTCTGACCCAGATCCAGTTCGAGGAACAGAAAGCCCGATCCGGCCCGGAGCATCCGGGGACACTGGCCGCCTTGACCGATCTGGCGGGCATCAAGGAAAAGAAGGGCCTGTATGACGAGGCGGAACGAGGCCTCAACGAGGCGTTGGGAAGCTACAAGAAAATATTTGGCGAAAAACACCCCGCCACCATTACCGTTCTGAACAATCTGGGACAGATGATGGAAGCGGCGGGATTGTACGACAACGCCGAACCGGTGTTGCGCCAGGCGGTGACCCTGTCGGAGCAGGTATTTGGCCCGCGCCATCCCACCACCATGACGGCGAAGAACAATCTGGCATTGCTGCATGAAAGCCAGGGAAACTTCGATGAGGCCCAACCGCTGTATCAGCAGGTGATCGAGGGGACGAGTCATCTGATGGGTCCCCGACATTCCGACACGCTTGCCGTGGTCAACAATTTGGCCTACCTGTACCTTCTGCAACGGGAATATGCCAAGGCATTGCCTCTGTTCGAAAAAATTGCCACGATCTGGCGGGAAACCCTGGGTGAATCCCATCAACGGACGCTTAAGGGACTGAACAATCTGGCCCGGGTCCAGCAACACCTGGGCAAACTGAAACAGGCGGAAGAATTATTCGACAAGACCCTCGCGTTACGGACCCAGGTTCTGGGACCCAGGCATCCGGACACCTTGCGTTCCATGCATGATCTGGCCAACCTGTACCAGGAGACGGGACGGCACCAGGAGGCGGAGGAATTGTTGAAGAAAACCCTGGCCCTCGACGATCAGGTGGCGGGGCGTCTGCACCCGTACACATTCGAAACCATCAACACCCTGGCCACGGTCCTGGAAAAGAAGAAGGATATCGAGGGGGCGTTCCAGGTTCGTCAGGAAGGTTTTTCCCGGAGGACCGAATTTCTCAATCGCATGCTCTGGTCGGCGGGAGACAACGCCCGCGAGGGTTATATCCGTTTGCACCGGCCCGAACTGGACGACTATCTGGCCATGCTGACCCGGTTGGATGCGGCGACTGCCGGTCGCGAGGCGATCAATGTTGCCTTGAAACGGAAGGGAATTCTCCTCAAGATCACCTCCGAGATCCAGCAGATTGCCCACATGACGCAGGATCCGCAACTGGAAGCCCTCGCCAGGGAGCTGACCCAGACGCGCAAGGATCTGGCCGCGTTGACTCTGGCCGGTCCTTCCCCCGACACTGTGGATACCCATCTGCAACGGATCCAGGGATTGGAGAACCGTATCAATGAACTGCAACTTCAATTGGGCCAGTCGAGCAGCCGGTTTCGCCATTCCATCAGTGACATTCTCGTCAATCAACTGATCGAACACCTTCCCGACGATTCGGCGCTGGTTGATTTTCTCGTCTTCCGGGAGGGCGATAAGGAGAAAATGCTGGCCGGAGTGCTGACCAGGAACAAAGATCAGGCGCAATTCAACCTTGTGGTCCTTTCCGACCTGGAGGCCATCCAGAAGGCGGTTCTCAATTATCGATCCGTCATCCAGGAAGAGGAAGCCGACAATGATGAACTCGTCGAACTGGGACAGAACGCCTACGCACTGATCTGGCAGCCCATATCCCGGATGATCGGGACGCGGTCGGCGGTCTATGTCGTGCCCGATGGAATTCTCAACATTCTTCCGTTTCCCGCCCTGGTGGATGAGAAGGAGCAGTATCTGACCCAGGGGACCGATATTCATCTTTTGGGTTCCAGCCGCGACCTGATCCCTTCGGATGTCCCGGCTTCGACGGGTGAATTTTTGATTCTGGCGGGTCCTGACTACAATTTCGACCAGATTGTCGCCGCCAACACCAGCGTCAACGAGCAGCAACGAAAGCGTTCTGCTTCCCTCAAGGCGGGCCTCCGGGCTTTTTCCTCGGGAATGCGGGGACTGCGGTTCGACCCGCTCCCCGGTGCGGAAAAGGAAGGGGCGCTGATTTCCAAATTATCGCAAACCGGGAAAAAGAAAAACAGAATGTTGACCCGGAACGATGCCCAGGAGAAGGTGTTCAACGAACTGACCCGACCGCCGGAGGTGTTGCATATCGCCACCCATGGCTTTTTCTTGAAGCCGGACGATAACCTGAGAAAACGGCTCCTCAAGTTGCAACGGAGTTCCGACATCCAGATCGTCCCCCCCGGAGACAATCCGCTTTTGCGTTCGGGCCTGGCCTTTGCGGGGATCAATTCCAATGCCCAATTCCTTGGGGAGATCGATACCGACAATGATGGCGTCCTGACCGCCCTCGAAGTCATGGGACGCGATTTTTCCGGAACCCGGCTTGCGGTGCTTTCGGCCTGTGAAACAGGATTGGGAGAAATCCACGAGGGCGAGGGGGTTTATGGTCTGCGGCGTTCGTTCCAGGAGGCGGGGGTCGGTGCGGTCATTTCTTCCCTGTGGGAAGTGAGCGACGCGGGGACCCAGGAATTGATGTCTCGATTCTATCAACGATTGAACCAGGGAATGGAACCCCACAAAGCCTTGCGGGAAACCCAGTTGCAAATGATTGCCTCGGACGAATGGAAAGCGCCCTACATCTGGTCGGCGTTCATGATGATGGGACGTTGAAAAGCAGGCGATCCGTAATTTGAAAAATCTGCGTTCATCTGCGAAATCCGCGGATTCACGACATACCCGCTATCCGCGGATTTCGCAGATTCGCGCAGATTCAAGACGAAGAATTCTATAAAGAAAAGGTCCCGCACAGGGACCTTTTCCGTCGTATCGTTCTTCTGTAACCCGGGTTTTGGATCTTCAGTGGGGCGCCTTTTTTTTCTTTCGTTCCGTATGGGCCTTGAGTTCTTCCGTCAGGGTATCGATGGTTTCATTCACGGCGGAAACGACCGTTGCCGACTCCTTGGTGGCGGTAATGGTGCTGCCGGGGACATTGATGACCGCCTTGGCTTCGGCACGTTGTTCATTCTTGTGCGCATGTTTTTCAATGGTGAACCGGGCACTGGTGATGGGACCGAAACGTTGGTCCAGATTTTCCAGTCGCTTGGTGATCCGATCCCTCAACTCGTCGCCGATGTCCAGTTGGCGGCCTTCCAGTTTGATTTCCATGGGATTATCTTTCCTTGTGTCCAGATTTCGTCCCTCCAAGACGATGTCGGCATCCCCCCGGCATTTCTTTCCTTGGGATCTTGCGTCTCGAAGCAGGGACGTTCATTTCTGCTGCGTGGAATCATGCCACCCGGGAAAAGACGCTTGAGCCTATGCGCGGATGGCGACAGTGAATCCCTGTCCGGAATAACCTGCATGACCTTCCGGACAGGGGTGTTTGATTTGTTTATTCGATGGTCAGCAACGGAGCACCCACGTTGACCAGATCACCCTTGGCAACATTGATGGCAGTCACCGTCCCCGCCCTGGGGGCGTGAATTTCCGCTTCCATCTTCATGGCTTCGATGACCACGATGACATCGCCGACCTTGACCTGTTTTCCCACTTCGGCAACCACCTTGCAGATCGTTCCGGCAAGATTCGAAGGAACGGTCGTGCTTTTGCCGTCGGCGGCTGGAGCGGAAGCCGCTGCCGATTTGGGGGCTGCGGACCTTTTTCCCCGGGTTTCCTTCTGACCTGGAGGAAGAGGGGCGAATTGGCCACCACCAAACGCATACATGTCGCCGATGAACACCATTCGCTTGTTGCCGCCAGCACTGTCGGCGGCGGCTGCCGGAGCTGCCGCTGCCGCCGGGGCCGCCTGAGGCTTGGCTGCCTCGGTACCGGGGGCCGGTTCGAAGGCGGACGGATTGTCCCGGTTTTGCAGAAACTTCAAGCCAACCTGACTGAACAGGGCGTAGATCATCACGTCATCGATGACATCGCTCGCCAGACGAATTCCCTTCTCGGCGGCCAGCTTTTTCAATTCGGCGGTCAGTTTTTCCACTTCAGGCTCGATCAGATCGGCCGGGCGACAGGTGATCGGCTTTTCTCCTTTTTCCAGGACCCGGGCCTGAAGCTCCTTGTTGACCGGGGCCGGAGTGGCGCCATACTCGCCACGGAGGATCCCCCGGGTTTCCTTGGTGATCGATTTGTAGCGTTCGCCGCTCAGGACGTTGAACACCGCCTGGGAGCCGACGATCTGCGAGGTCGGGGTAACCAGGGGAATGTAGCCCAGATCCTTGCGTACCCGGGGGATTTCTTCCAGGACGGCATCGAACTTGTCCATCCCCCCTTGTTCCTTGAGCTGACTTTCCATGTTGGTCAACATGCCACCCGGAACCTGGGCCACGAGAATCCGCGAATCGACCCCCTTGAGGCTGCCTTCGAACTTGGCGTATTTTTTACGCACATCGCGAAAGTAGGTGGCGATCTCTTCCAGAAGCTTGATGTCCAATCCGGTGCTGCGCGGCGATCCGTCGAAGATGGAGACGACCGATTCGGTGGCGGAGTGGCCGTAGGTCATGCACATGGAGGAGATGGAGGTATCGACCATGTCGATGCCTGCCTCGGCGGCCTTGACGATGGCGGCGGTGGACATGCCGGTGGTGGCATGACAGTGCATGGCGATCGGCAGTTTGACCGTTTCCTTGAGTTTGCTGACCAACTCTTCTGCGGCATAGGGGTTGATCAGACCCGACATGTCCTTGATGCAGATCGAATGGCATCCGAGGTCTTCCAGGTTCTTGGCCATGTCGAGCCAGAACTGGGTCTTGTGGACCGGGCTGGTGGTATAGGAAAGGGTTCCCTGGGCATGTTTGCCCACCTTCACCACGGAACGAATGGCGGTTTCAAGGTTGCGCACATCGTTCATGGCGTCGAAAATGCGAAAGACATCCATTCCGTTGGTGGCGCAACGTTCCACGAACTTTTCGACGACATCGTCGGCATAGTGCCGGTAGCCCAGGATGTTCTGTCCGCGGAAAAGCATCTGCATGGGCGTTTTCGGCATGGCGGCCTTCAGGCGCCGCAGTCTTTCCCAAGGGTCTTCACCGAGAAAACGGATGCAGGAGTCGAAGGTGGCGCCACCCCATGTTTCCAGAGACCAGTAACCAACCTGATCAAGTTTTGCCGCGATGGGCAGCATGTCATCGATGCGCATGCGTGTGGCCAGCAACGATTGATGGGCGTCCCGCAGAACGACTTCGGTAATTCCAAGGGGCTTTTTCTTCATGTTGGTTCCTTGCTTCCTGACGTCTGTTGGTTAAAGGCCAAGCGGGTAACGATTGTCAACGAACGACCGGTGTGGTGTCCATCGGAAGTTTACCACGATCGTTGAAGAATTCTGGAACGATTGGACAAAATACATGCGTTTCCGAAAAATCATACCACTTTCTTCAAGTCGAATTCCAGGATGCCCATGGCGCCCGCCTGTTTTAACCTGGGAAGGAGGTCTCGGACCAGGCTTCGATCGACGACGGTCTCGACGGCGCGCCACTCCGGGTCAAGCAGCGGATTGACCGTGGGGGAGTGGATGCTGGGAAGAAGGGCCAACACCTGGTCGAGATGCAGGGTGGGGACGTTCATTTTGAGCATGACCTTGTGCCGGGCATCGAGGGCGGCGTTGAGCAACAGCGCGATCTGCCCGATCTTGGCTTTTTTCCAGGGATCTTCCATCGCCTTGGGATTGGCGATCAGTTTGGTACGGGTTTCCAGGAGTTCCTCGACGATGCGCAACCGATGGGCGCGAAGGGTGGAACCCGTTTCGGTGATTTCCACCACGGCATCGACCAGACCTTCGACAACCTTGGCCTCGGTCGCCCCCCAGGAAAAAATCACCTCTGCCGCGACGCCGCGTTCTTCGAGATATCTCCGGGTGAAACTTTGCAATTCGGTGGCGATTCGTTTTCCCTGGAGGTCCTGGATGCCCCGAATGGGGGAATTTTCCGGGGCCACCAGAACCCAGCGGCATGGTTTATTGGAGCTTTTCGAGTATTCCAGAGTGGCGACATCGGCAACCTTGTCCTGGCAGTCGCGTTCGATGATCCAGTCCCATCCGGTCAGCGCCACGTCCAGGGTGCCATCGGCGACATAGAGGGCCATTTCCTGGGGCCGCATGAGTTTGCATACCAGGGTCGGGTCGTCGATCGCGGGAAAATAATTGCGCGAATTGATGGCGATGCTCCACCCTGCCTGGGCGAAGAGTTCGACGGTCGCCTTTTCAAGGCTTCCCTTGGGAATTCCGAGTTTCAACTGAGGTGTCGTGTCCATGGAATCAAAACCGTTATCCCCCCCGGGTCAAACCCAGGAGGCCAGTGAGTTGGTTGAAATGATGCATGATCGCATCCGGCTGAAGATCTTCAAGGGGCAGACCGCGGTTGTAGCCGTGACTGACCAGAAGAAGGTGACACCCCGCGTTCCGGGCCGCAAGGCAATCCGTTTCGGAGTCGCCGATCATGAGCGTCTCCGATGTCGTGCTCCCCAGTTGATTCATGGCATGATGGAGCGGCAGAGGATGGGGTTTTCGTTCTTCCAGGGTATCGCCACCGACAATGGTCCTGAAATAGTGGGTGAGGTCGAGTTTATCGAGCATCAGGTGGGCCAGCGATTGCGGTTTGTTGGTGACGACGGCCATGGGCAGGTCCAGGTCATGGAGGGTTTCCAGACATGCGACGACACCGGGATAGGGAAAAGAATGATCGGTGATATGAATGCGATAGTAGTCCATGAAGTCCGCGACCGCCGCTTCGAAATCGGGATCGTTTTCCGGTGGATTGGCGTTGATGCCCCAGAATCCTCGCGCCAGAAGATAGCGGGCGCCGTTGCCGACATAATCGCGGACCAGATTCAGGGGGAGGGCGGAATGTCCCCGGCGGGTCAGGGTATGATTGGTGGCGTGCCACAGGTCGGGGGCGGAATCGACCAGGGTCCCGTCCAGATCGAACAGGATCGTCCGGCATTGGGAAAAAAACGTCATGACCGGATCCAGGCCAGATGGGGCAGACCGCGATGGCGGTTGGCATGGTCGAGGCCATAGCCGACGATGAATTGATCGGGAACCTCGAAGCAGTGACCATCGAGCGGCGTCGGAATCTGTCGCCGCGAGGGTTTGTTCAACAATACGACACTGATCAATTCTTGTACTCCCTTCTCGCGAAGATGTTTTTGCACGGCGTTCATGGTGAATCCCGAATCGATGATGTCATCCAGGAGAAGAACCTGCCGATGACGCACGTCCAGGGTATGATCGAGAAGGATTTCGATTGTTCCCGGACTTGTCAACCCCAAACGGTAGGAAGAGACGGTGATGAAATCGATTTCGGGGTCCAATCCCAGGCGGCACAAGGCGCGGACCATGTCGGCGGTGAAGATGAAGGCCCCCTTCATGACGCCAATCACGACCGGATCGGGTTGAAGTCTGGGAAGGAGTTCGTCCGCCATGAGGGTGATGCGTTGCCGGATGATTTCCTCATCGAGAAATTTCGACAGGTGGGAAGAGGTCATCCTTTTCCCTTTTCCAACAGGAACACCGCCACGGGGGCCAGGAGGTTGGCCACGGTCCGGGGAAGAATATCGACCAGATGTCTTTTGAGGGGGCTGCGCGGCGGTCCCCCCCAGGCGGCCAGGGGAATCTGTTCGATGATGTTGATCCCCATCTGCCGGCACAGGTCCTGAAAATCGAGGATGGAGCACATGCGAATGTTTGGCGTATCGAACCATTCGTAAGGAAGCATCGGTGTTTTGGGCATGCGACCGGTCGTCAGGAGTTTCAGGCGAATGTTCCAATGGCCAAAATTGGGAAAGGAGACGATGATCTTTTTGCCGACGCGCAACATTTCGCGAATGACGAACCGGGGCCGACGAACCGCCTGAAGTGTCTGCGACAGGATGACATAATCAAACGCGCCATCGGTATGATCCGACAGTCCCTGATCGATGTCGCCATGATAGACCGGCAGGCCGCGGGCGATGCAGGCATGCATTCCCTGGGAGGAAATCTCGACGCCAAAGCCGCGGGCATTCTTGTTTTTGATCAGGAATTCAAGGAGACGTCCGTCACCGCAGCCAAGGTCGAGCACTCTGGCGTCCCTGGCGACGAGGGTGGCGATGATCTCCTGGTCGATACGCAGGTCGGAGGCGTGGACATGGGCGGCGTGCGCAGGATCATGGCGGTGGGGCATGCTCATGAATTCCTTTGGGATGGCGGATGCAGTTGTTCATTGTACAACCGGTTGATGAAGGTGGCCATGGACAGGGCGTATTCATGATCCTGGAGGAGGAAGGAGTCATGGCCATGGGGTGAATGGAATTCCTGATAGGAAACGTTCTTCTGGTGCAGATTGAGAATGCGGACCAGCTCCTTGGATCGGGAACTGTCGAAGCGCCAATCGGTATCGAAGCTCATGACGAACAGGCGGGCACGGACCATCTTGAGCCTGCGGGCGGTTGTTTCGGGGTCGGGAAAGGGATCGAAATAGTCCATCGCCTTGGTGATGTAGAGATAGGTATTGGCATCGAATTTCTTGCCGAAGGTCGATCCCTGATGCTTGAGATAGGATTCGACGGCAAAGTCGGTTTCCAGGGCGAAGGAGAAGGATTCGCGGTTTTGCAGACGGCGACCGAATTTTTCATGGAGCCCCTTCTCGGAAAGATAGGTGATGTGGGCCATCATCCGCGCCACCGACAATCCCCGTTCCGGTTTGGGTCCATGGTAGTAGTTGCCATTGTTGAAATCGGGGTCCTGGGTGATGGCCTGACGGGCGACGGCGTTGAAGGCGATGTTCTGGGCCGAAAGTCTGGGGGTGGAGGCGATGATCAGGGCGCCGGCGATGCTGTCGGGATAATCCAGGGCCCATTGCAGGGCGATCATTCCCCCCATCGATCCTCCCGCCACGGCCAGGACCTTGTCGATTCCCAGGTGGAGGAGCAGGGACCGTTGCAGCCGGGCGATGTCGCCGATGGTGATGAGGGGAAAGTTCAGGGCATAGGGGGTCTGGGTTGCCGGATTGATGCTCGATGGACCGGATGTGCCGTCGCACCCCCCCAGATTGTTGGCGCAGATGACAAAAAAATGATCGGTATCGAACGGTTTTCCAGGACCGATATAGCCATCCCACCAACCGGTCTTGGTATCGGTCGGATGATGGCGACCGGCGGCGTGGGCATTGCCCGAAAGGGCATGACAGATGAGGATGACGTTGCTTTTATCATGGTTGAGCCGGCCATAGGTTTCATAGGCCACCTGGATCGGTTGCAGGGTCGCCCCGCTGTCAAGGCGCAATGGTTCTCCCTGGTCGAACAGGGTGACTGTCTGTGTCGTCACCAGACCGACGGAAGTGGGATCGTTCGTGGAGGTTGAATTCATGGTGGTCTGGAATTCATGGATGGTTTCGCATCCCGATGATGGCGGCTTTTCGGCGAACCTTGGGATTTTCCATCGGTTTCTTCCCGTCGTCAAGGGGTCATTCTGGCACCAGGTCAGGACAACACCCACTCGCCGTTTGCCTTGATCTCGTCGTACATGGCGTCCGGAGCCAAATCGATCTCGCCGGGCCAAGTCACAGCCGAAACATTCAGTGACGTCATATTGATTCCGCGAATACATCCTTCAGGGACCTGGCATCCACAAATCGAAGGCTCCACGCCTCCAGGATGGGCAGTTCGGCGTTGGCGATTTTTTCGCTGGCCCATTCAGGCAATTTGCCAAAACGGTGTTGTAATAAGCGGGTCAGGATCTTTGCTTCGCCAATTTGTTCTCCTCTCCGCTCACCGATTTGAATGCCTTCTTTCCGTGCCAGTTCGATACGTCCTCGTGCGTCGGCAATGGCGATTCCAGCCTTGTCATAAAGGTCCAGCTCATCTTTCGTCATGTTGGCGATCATGGCTTTTTCAAACGCATGCCGAAATGGTGGCAGATCCAGTTGGTCGGGTACCCGTTCCAGGGTTTCGGCATGGCGGATGAAATAAATCCATTTCTCAAGGATTCCGTCACACGCTTCCAAGGTTTTCGTGAATTTTGTCAACTCCACGAAATAATGGACAATATCGCTCAGGTACGAATCGCCGGTGATGGTTTCCTGGGACTGGTGGCAGGAAACGCTGTGGTCGAAGTTTGGGAACAGGATAAAATCGGTGATGGTGATCGCGATGACCTGTCTTAATTTGGGGTAGTCTTCAGCCCTGCTGATCTGTCCAGAATAGGCCTTGGCACTGTTGTATTGGATGCGGTTGAGAAACCCGGCAACCTTCTCCATCTGCATCTCTACCACATACGAAATGCCGCGATGATCCTTGCAGCGCACATCCAAAACAGAGGATTTGAGGTCCTTGATGCGTGGCGCCAGAAACGGGTCCAGGATGGTCAACTCCACAATACGCCGATCCCCATCCAACCCGAGCAGACTCTCCAGAAAGGAGATCAGGATATCCTTTGCGTCTTCGCTGCCGAAAATTTTCTTGAAGGCAAAGTCGATACGTGGATCGATGAATTTCATGATCTATTCCTTGCCGTTGATCAGAGAAGGCGTGTCCGGTGGTTCATTGTCCTGTGGAAAGGGTGTGCCGTCAATCAGGATCAGTCGGAATCGGGTTGTGAAGTGATTCGGACCGGACTGTTTGCGCTGATCGCAAAGACTTCATCACCTCCTGAACCCGTGCAAATTTTTTCCAAAAAACATATAGCGTCCCCGAATTTTCACGAAAACGGAATCCGGGGACTGAATCCTGTCTTAAGGTCCCAAAGTGTCCCATGGACAGGATTGTCCCCAAATTTCCGCCCTCGGGCTGACCCCATCAAACGCTGACCCAGGACAAAGCCAGCAGGGTGAACAAAAACAACAGAACAGGAAGGATCACCTTCTTCCAGTCGAGTTCCTCCTTGTCTCCATGGATTCCACTCTCGATATGTGCGATATGCATGGCCGTCTCCTTTCCCGTCCCCAAGTCTGCCGACAACCCCTCCCTTCAGCCCCCATATCGGCTTGGACAAGGGAATGGCGGAGAAGTTCCACGGAAATTCGGAGACAATTCAGTCACCAGATTTCCATCAATTTGTCTGATTCCATCCACGGCGGAACCGAAGACGTAATGCCTGGTGCGCGATGGATTGTGTGTACTGCTTGTCTTGTGTGGACAGTGATGGAATTCCGAAGTACACTGGGAAGATGAAGAATACCGTAGCCTCGGGGAGAGCCCTGTATGTCCCACAAACAACCTCACAACCGTCGGGCCATGGCCGACAATCGTGGCGCCACGCTGCCACTGGCCGTTCTGGGCGGTCTTGTTCTTGGGGGTATGGTTTTTTTTCTCTTTCATTTTCTCGTCATGGACGGTCCCACGAACACCTTGGAGTTTTGCATCTCATGTCATGAAATGGAAGGGGTCTACAAGGAATACAGCGAAAGCATTCACTACAAGAACCATTCCGGGGTTCGGGTGGTGTGCGCGGACTGTCATGTTCCCCATGGCAAAGGGTTGGTCGATTATCTGGAAAAGCTTGAAGACAAGGTGCTGGTTGGAGGACGTCATCTGTACCATCACCTCATCGGCACCTATCCGGATTCGGCTTCCTTTGAAAGGGAACGATACCGCCTGGCCCAATATGTTCTTGGAAAGATGAAGGAACGGGACTCCAGGGAGTGCCGCCGTTGCCATACCTTCGAGGCGATGCAACTGGCCGATCAAAGTCGTTCCGCCGCCAACAAACATGGACGGCTGATGAAGCAGGGAGATGGCACCTGCATCGACTGTCATTCGGGTGTTGTCCATGAGGAACCGAAGAAACCCGGGGAGGAGCAACCGAAATGAACGCGAGAACCCTCATTATCCTTTCCCTGAGTTTATCTCTTTTCGTGGTTTCCCCGGCGCTATCGGCGGAACCATCCCACCGCGACACCTATGTGCAAGGAGTCATCGCCATTCTGCGTCAACATGCCGCGCACATTCGCATGTTGGCGACGATCGATTTCAAGTACAGCCATAACCTTGTTCGTCATGTGTCGGCCCTTGAAGACAGCTTTGGTCTCCTCGGTCCCATGGACTGGCACGCTGCCCGGGCCGTTTCTCTTCAAGAAAACGATGGCAACCATCCTTTGATGGATACCGAAGCATTCGAGTCCCTTGCCCGTGATTGCCAAAAATCCATCAAAACCCTCCATCAAAGCGCGATCCACCGGATCGAGGGAGGAACCGCCGAACCCGTATTGGAGGCGTTGGACAAGGTTCAAAGCAAGTGTAACCACTGTCATGGTCTTCTGGGCGGCGCCGCTCCCGATGTCTGGGGAAATGGCGTACCGGATCAACCCGTCGTGCCCTGAAACGGTCCTGCGCAAGGGGCTTCCTCGGGCCACCCTTTTCGACAGGACCGAAGAGAAATCCAGGTGGTTAGGCTCAAGGCGTTCCTTCGAGAATCCCCTGGACATGGTGGGCAATCATCAGGTCTTCATCGGTGGGAATGACATAGGCGGGAATTTTTGACCGTGCCGTGGTGATGCGCAGGGCATGACGTTCGTTTTCCATGGCATCGCGTTCAAATCCGAGCCATTCCAGACCATCAAGAATTCTGCCGCGCACCAGACTTGAATGTTCCCCAATGCCTGCCGTGAACACCGCGCCATCGATCCCCCCCATGGATGCGGCAAGGGCCCCGAACTGCTGTTGAATCCGATAGACGAAAAGATCGATCGCATCGCAAGCCCGCGGATCATCCGACTGTTCGAGAACCCGCATGTCATGGGTTTGTCCGGAAACGCCCAGCAGTCCGGATTGTCGGTAAAGAAGATCCTCGATTTTTTCCAGAGGCAGACCAAGTTCACGAGCCATGAAGAACAGAACACCCGGATCCAGCGCCCCCGACCGGGTTCCCATCGGCAGTCCGTCCGCCGCCGTCAGTCCCATGGTGGAATCGATGCCCCGTCCCTGGTGAATGGCACACATGCTGGCCCCGTTTCCCAGGTGTGCCACCACCACCCGCCCGCGGGCAACGACCGGATCGACCTCCCGCAGTTTCAAGGCAATGTATTCATACGAAAGACCGTGAAAACCATAGCGACGGATTCCAGCATCGGTCAAAAACCGGGGCAGGGGAAACATGCGCGCCTCTTTTCTTTTCCCGGCGTGAAAGGCGGTATCGAAACAGGCCACCTGCAACAGGCCGGGATACAACCGGGAAAGGGCGCGAATGGGCTCAAGATTGTGCGGCTGATGGAGTGGCGCCAACGGAATCAATTGTTCCAGGGAATGGATGACGTGTGCGTCCACGACGATCGGACGGCAAAAATCAACCCCGCCATGGACCACCCGGTGCCCGGCGGCGTGGACATCGGCGTGCTGGCCAAGCCATTCCAGCAAAAATTTCAGACAGCCATGATGCCCGGCGTGGGATTTTTCCAGGGTCTGGTCATGCTGCCGGTCGCCGACCCGGGCGGAAAAAACAGGGACCGTCATGATTTCGGAAATCTGGCCGCGGATGCGCCGCACGGGCCCATTGGCCGTTGCCGCGAAAAGGGAAAACTTGAGACTGGAGGAACCGGCATTGAGGACGGCGATATTCCGTGGAACCATGGCGTGTTGTTCTCCCTCCACTGACAATGCGATCACCCTTTTTTGAGAAGGCCCCTTTTTCGAGCCTCCACCACCCGGGTTGCCACGGCAACCGATGCCAATCGGGTACGGGTATTGTCGGAACGGCTGGTCAGGATGATGGGAACCCGCGCCCCCAGAACGATCCCTGCCCCATCCGCATGAGCCTGCCAGGTCAATTGTTTGGCCAACATGTTTCCCGATTCCAGATCGGGGGCGACAAGGATGTCGGCCTGTCCCGCGACCGGACTGCGGATGCCCTTGGTCCGCGCCGCTTCAAGGCTTACGGCATTGTCATAGGCCAGGGGTCCATCGATGATCCCCCCGACGATTTGACCCCGTTCGGCCATTTTGGACAGGGCTGCCGCATCGAGGGTCGATGGCATGTCGGGATTGACCGTTTCCACGGCGGAAAGGATCGCCACCTTGGGGTTGGGAATGCCCATGGCCCGAGCCAGATCGATGGCGTTTTGACAAATATCGACCTTGACCGCCAGGGTCGGGTTGATGTTGATGGCGGCATCGGTGATCAGCAAGGGACGGGGAAAATCGGGAATATCCATCAAATACACATGGCTGATACGGCGTTCGGTACGCAACCCTCCATTCTTCTTGACGACCTCGCCCATGATTTCATCGGTGTGAAGGCTGCCTTTCATCAGGGCTTCCGCCTCGCCCTCATGCGCCAGGGCAACGCCGATCTCGGCGGCGTGATGGCTGTGATCGGCGGCAATGATGCGATAGGAGGCGATATCGAACCGGGCTTCGCTGGCGACCTGCCGAATCCGGGCGGGTGGGCCGATGAGAACAGGTTCGATCAACCGCGCCTCGGCGGCGTGTATGGCCCCTGAAAGTGAATCGAAGTCGCACGGATGGATCACCGCTGTTTTCAAGGGTGCGACCGGGGCACAGGAATCGATCAGGCTGTCATAACGCCAATACTCCTCCAGATCCGGTCCGGGACATGGTTTATGTTGGTTCATGAGCCACTCCTTGATAAGGTTGTCGCATTGAGGCCGCATGATGGACCTTGAATCCATCGTCCCACTTTCCATGTGCGCCGCGCCATTTTCAAGGGTTATTCGTAATCGATGGCGCAACACTTGCTTTCCTGCTTAACGATTGGCAACAAGGATCTGTCCCTTTGATGGATCGTGTCGGCATCACGGTACACAATTCGGGAGGAACTCATGGAATCGACGGTATCAAGGCAGGAAACAACCGAACCAGACACCGAAGGGATGGTTTCATCCGACATCATCCCCAAACCCATCAGCGCCAACGCAAGAAGGGACCGATGGTTGAAGCGGTCGTCCCTGGGCAGAAACCTGATGTTGGCCTTTTCGTTTCTTGTTGTCGCCCGGGCCGGTTCGGCCCTTGACGGAAACCTGTTTCTGTTTTCCCAGGAAGAGGAGATGTCGTCCGAACTCGCGACATCGCCAATCTTTTTCCGCCACGCCCTTTCCTGGTTGCCACAATCCTCCAGCGGACTGAAATTTTCAATGCCCCCTCATGGAATGCACGACGCGCCTCTGGCGGCGCATTCGGAAACCGAAGCCGTGGTCCGGGAATTGATGGCCTTCACCATCGGCGCATCGCCACGGGATGCCGCACGTCCTTCCCGACCGGAAACGTCCACGCCGCATCGATCCCCTGGGTTCCATGCCGTTGCCAACCTTGGCGACATCGACCCGGAAATCCTCAAATCGGCCATCGAAATACCCGATCCGGCACACTTCGGTCAAAAGAGTGAAGAAAAATCGGTTGCGGATTTGAAAAGCAATCCCTTTTCCCAGGAAGAACTGGTAGAGTTGGCCATGATGCGTTAAGCCAACTGTCGTTCGATTGTGGAGACGGAAGAGACATGGAGAACGAGGATCACCATCTTATTCTGGTTGTGGATGATGATTGCGTAATCTTGCAACTGCTCGAAGCCTTCCTCAAGGAAAACGACTTTTCCGTCCTCTTGGCCGACAATGGGTTCGAAGGGCTCAAGATTTTCGAACAGCATCACCCCGATCTGGTCCTTCTTGATGCGCAGATGCCTCTGATCGATGGGTTTGACACCTGCCAGAAGATCAAGTCGCTCCCCGGTGGCGACGATGTACCCGTCGTCATGGTCACCTCGCTTTCCAGCAGCGATGCGATCAACCGGGTTTTTCAGGCCGGAGCCGAGGACTATGTTTCCAAACCGATCAACTGGGACCTTCTCAGGCAACGCATTCGGCGCATTCTGAAACACAAGGCCTCCTTTTTTGCCCTCCGGGAAAAAGAAGAACAGATTCGCCTGGCAACCGATTCCCAAAACGATGCCATCATCACCGCCAACGCTCAGGGCAATATCGTTTTCTGGAATCGAGGGGCCGAACTGACCTTCGGATATTCCAAGGAAGAGGTCCTGGATCGCCCCCTGACCATGCTGATGCCCTATCGGTTTGCCAGCCAGCATATCGAAGCGGTCAACCGTGTCCGGGAAACGGGCAAAATCAAGCTGGCCGGACGTTTATTGGAATTGATGGGACAACGGAAAAATCGCGAGGAATTTCCTCTGGAAATTTCCATCACCCACTGGTACGCGGGGAAAAAAATGTTTTTCTCCGCAGTGATCCGCGATATTACGGAACGAAAAAAAGCCCTCGGCGGTCAGGAAGGGCTGGCCCTGTTCGATTTTCATATCATCGACCAGATTCTGGCATTGGCCAACCGCGTCCATCCCCAGGGGGCGGGGCTTCGGGGGTTTCACCATGTCAAATCGATCATGGAGAATGTTTTTCTCGCGGGACTGCGCCGCGAGGAGGACCTTCCGGTCAAGGTCAGCGTCGCTCTCGGTGACGAAACGCTCCTGACCAGCACCCCTGGATTTGACGCTCCGTTCATCCGTTTCGACACCCCGGTCCCCTTTACCGTCGATTCGCTTGTCAAACTTGGACCGGGATTCGATCCGACGACGACCTCTCTTTTCGTTCGTGCCCGAAAGAACGATTCGAAAAACCTGGAAATCTGGGGGGCCGTGTTTTCCAGTACCCGGGGCATGGGCATGCTCGATCCGTTCCCCTTTCAGCAGCGCCCCTTGAACGTTTTGACGATCTTCACCCGCAAAACAGGCTCCCTTGTCATCCGCTGGGGTGACAAAATGCTGGCACATTTTCAATCGGGACACTTTTCCGAACCCGTCGTCGATCCCTTCGAAAACTGCATCATCGCCTCGACCCTCCTGGATGTCGTGACCACCCATTCCGAATACGCACGTTCCGGTGACTTTTATTGGGAGATTTACCGTTCGGTTCTTTTATTTCTCTTGAGAACATCTTCGGATAACAACACCGGAGGTACCGTCATCTGGCTTCCGGAGAGCCATACCATCAAGATCCAGGAGTCCCTCATCGATCGTTATCCGCTCCAGGAAAGCCTGGAAGGGGTGGACATCATCGATGAATATTGCCAACTGGAAATCAAACGACGCAACCTTGGCGGAGCACCCGGATCCATCTCCGATCCGGAAGGGCTCAAGGCCATCGGCCAGGCGATGCTCGATGTCAAACGGCGCATGATCGAACACACCGAGTTTCTGTCCCACCTGACCCGGATCGATGGCGCGGTCCTGATGTCACACCGACTCAAACCAATCGCCTTCGGCGCCATTCTGGCGGCCAATACCTGGTATGGCAAAGTTCTTTATGACAACCGGGACGGTATCCGTTCGGGTCGCGAGGTCGATCGTTCCAAGTATGGAACACGGCACGGATCGGCGGTCGATTTCGTTGCCCGTTATCCGGGAGCCATCGCCTTCGTCCTTTCCCACGACGGTCCCGTCTCTGCCATGACCTTCAACGACGGCGCCGTTTTCTGGGTCCCGGACTACATCAGCACCTATTGAGTCTCATGAAATGAGATTCTACCTAAGGAGTCGGCACGCCAGACTACTTGAGCATATCTCCAAAGGAGTCTGCCTGCGCGACAGCTTTTCCGATGGTTGGATTTCGTAAACGACGTGAAAATGGTAAACCATCATGAAAATATGGTATTTTCAATCCATTCCGATCTTCCTGCTTTTGTTTGTTCCCGGGTTCATTTCAATTAAGGTCTACGATTTGTTGATTCCTGGAGAAGCAAGAGATTTTATGAAAGCAATACCAGAAGCCGTAAGTTATTCAGCACTTAATTTTGCATTTCTCTATCCGATTTCGCTTTTTCTTCCTTCCGGTATTCAGGAATTGCAACCTAGACTTTTCGCATTATTCATCTATTTTGCTCTGATCGTTTTTCCGGTGGTTTGGCCATTGTTGTTGGTTTGGATTTCGAAAAAAGAATTTTTTCTTAAGCGGATGCCTAGTCTGGTTCCAACGCCATGGGACTACATTTTTGGACAGAAAGAATCATTTTGGGTTATTGTTCATCTTACAGATGGAAGAATGATCGGTGGACGATTTGATAAATTCTCAAGTGCCAGTGCTTTTCCAAAAGAAAATCAGATATACATCCAAGAAGTATGGAAACTAGATGACGGCGTTTTCAGGGAAAAAATAGACAGTACGCGAGGTATTTTGATTCATGGGAAAGATATTTCTTTGATAGAATTCTTTGACAATAGCGAGGTGCAAGATGAGCAACAATAAACGATCTGAAGGTCCTGTCATCACAGTAAGAGGATCTTATCAGCCAACGAAAAGCACTCTGAACCCGGCAACTCCTCCTAAAGGATCTGGCGTTCCTCCCAAGGGTTCGGGATCTGGCGTTTCTCCCAAGGGTTCGGGATCTGGCTCTTCAGATGGTGGGCAAGGGAAAAGTTGATTTATTGACCTGCCAGCGCCAAAGAGTGATCAAACTCATATTCACGCCGCGACATTATTTCCACGAAAAATTGTCTTTGCAAAGGGGTCCACATCAATGTGAGTCTATTGCCGCAACAAGGCACGGATCCGCTCGGAAACCGTCGCGAAGGGTTCGACCCGTTCCCGGACCATCTCCGGCCAGGACTCGATCCTGGGACGCCATAGCGTGCCATCGGGACGACCGCGCCACCGGGCATGCAGCCAGTTGTATTGTTCGGCATAATCGTGAATCCATGGAGCAAAAATCCGATTGAGTCGATCGGTCGCCCGTGCCACCGCATCTTTCCCGCCCCTGAGATCATCGAGCGCGACCGGAGGCAAATACTGAATACGATTGCGCCCCGGAGCCTCGCGGAAGACCAGGACTGGAATCAAAGGCAGGTCCATTTGCAGTGCCAAACGCCCCGCCCCCGGTGGACAGAGGGCGGGCAGTCCCAAGAAAGGGGCTTCCACGCCCCCGTTCCGAAAATTGATGTCGGTCATCACCACCAGGATTTTTCCCTGTTTCAATGCCCGGATTGTCGTCCGGACATCATCGCGGGGAATCCATTCGACCGGATAGATCGACCGGCGTTTCTGAAAAAATTGTTCGCTCAACGGATTGTTTGCCGGTCGATAGAGGCAGGCCATCGGCAGGTTCAGAAGGCCCGCCCCATGGAACAGGCCCGATTCCCACCCGCCCAGATGAATGCTGGCAAGGATTATCCCGCTCCCTCCACGAAATGCCTCCAACAGATGATGACTGCCATCGACACCACTCCATTGGATCCCCTCGGGTTGCAATCCTTCGACATAACTCATGAAAATATTGCGAAAAGCCAGGATACCCAGATGCCGTCGTTCCTTTGGGGAAAGACCTGGGCCATAGGTCAACCACAGGTTGGTCTGACACCAGGCCCATTCACGGCGCAAGGCGAATCGTCCCAGGTTCGCAAGCCTCATGGCGCGGCGACAGGATTCACCCGTCTCCGGACGGTCGAGCCACAAGGCCAAGGCACGCAGCAACCACCATTCAAGACGATGAGAAAACCGCTCAGCCACGGACAAGGATCTCCACGGTGTGTACACACTCCTCGATGATCGAGAGGACCCCGAATGGATCAACGGGCGAACGGCAAACCGGCAACCCGCATTCATTCGGCCAACAGCCAGGAAAGACATACGGCAAAACGAGAAAAAAAACCACAACGACGTGTACCATGACCACCGCGCCAAGCCCCCCCGGCGATGAAATCGGTAAAACTCTTCACGATCCCAAGCCGAAGACAATGGAAACCTCCACGCCAGGATGCTATGCTTGCGTCCCGTCAGGATGAGGCAAGGAGATTCCGAACTTGGCCAACACACGGTTTCCAAGGACCATCTCATGACCCGACCCAACGCACAAAGAGGAAAATCATGGCGGACGTTCAGGCACGCATCAAATTGATCGAAGGAATCCAACTTCTCGGGGAGTCCGGTTCAGGCCATACGGTCGTCATGGATGCCCATCCGGACCTGGGTGGCCGGGACATGGGCATTCGCCCGATGGAACTGCTGCTCCTGGGGTTGGGCGGCTGCGCCAGTATCGATGTCATCGCCATTCTCAGGAAGGGCCGGCATGAGGTTCGGGACTGCGTGGCTACCCTTGAAGCCACCCGGGCCCCGACCGATCCCAAGGTATTCACCGCCATCACGATCCACTTTGTCGTCACCGGTCGATCGATTCCTGAAAAAGCGGTCGCCCGCGCCATTCAATTGTCCGAGGAGACGTACTGTTCCGCCTCTGCCATGCTGGGCAAGACCGCGACCATCCACACCACCTTTGAAATCCGGGAGTCATGATCATGGTCCAGTGGTATCGGTCCATTCTTTTTTTCTTTTGTTCCCTGTTTCTGTTCCTGGCCCCCCTTCACGCCGAGACCATGACTCTGAAGGCGGGCGTTGATTACACCGCCATCGTCCCCCCCGTCCCGGTCCCGACGGGAAAGCCTGAAATCGTGGAGGTTTTCAACTTTAAATGCCCTCATTGCTACGATCTTCACCCGCATCTCGAAGCCTGGTTGAAAAACAACGGTGATCGCTATCAGTACCGTTCTCTTCCCGTCTATTGGGGACGCCAGACCGATCTTCCCCTGCGTTCCTTTTTTGCCGCCGAATTTCTCGGTCGTGGGCCACAAATGAAAACAGCAATCTTCAAAGCCCATTTCGACAATAATCTTAATATCGAAAACATCAACGAACTGGGTTTCATCGCCGAGGAGGCGGGTCTGGATCCGGAAAAGTTTAAAAGTCAGCTTCAGTCATTCGGTGTCTCCACCCGGGTGTCCCAGGCCTTGAGCCTGCAGAAAGCCTATGGCGTGACTGGAACTCCCGCTCTGGTGGTCAATGGAAAATATCAGGTCTCGTTTGGCCAGCACGCCAAGGGTGACCCGAAGCGTCTGATCGCCATCGTCGAAGCCCTGGCGGCCCGGTGAACCGGCGTGCGGATCCTGGTTGCCATCCGCGAGGTACCCGATCCCGCCTTCCCGGTGCAGGTATTGGAGGAACGACAATCATCAAACCTTGAGGATGTCCCCAGGGTCATCAATCCGTTCGATGAGATTGCCCTGGAAGAAGCGATCAAATTCAAGGAGCAGGGGCTGGCGACGGACGTTTTTGCAGTCACCGTCGGTCCCAGGGCCTGGGAAGGTTCGTTGCGCACCGCCCTGGCGATGGGAGCGGATCGGGGCATTCTGATCGAGGCCGAACCTCACGGCGAGCCTCTGCTCGTCGCCCAGGCCATCGCCCGACAGGCACGAACGGAGGCCATCGATCTGATCCTCATGGGACGTCAGGGGATTGATTGCGACCATGGGGTGACTGCCGCCATGACTGCCGGAATCCTCGATTGGCCCCAGGCGACCTTTGTCAGCCGAATCGACCTTTCGGAAAACACCGCCACCGTCGAACGCGAGGTGGATGGTGGCAGGCAACGGCTGCAACTGACCCTGCCCGCGGTCATCAGCGTCGATCTGGGATTGAACACCCCACGATATGCCAGCCTTCCCAACATCATGAAGGCCCGGGCCAAACCCATCGCCATCCATTCCCTCCCGCAAATGCCCACACCTTCCTGGGACATCATGGCCCATATTCCGCCACCCGGTCGTCCCAAGGGTCGTCGCGTCACATCGGTTGCCGAACTGATCGCGCAGCTGGAGCGGTTGGGAGTTCTTCCTTGAGCGTCCTTGTCGTGGCCGGAGATCGACTTGGCGGTCCATCGCCAGCCACCTCCCGCGCCGTTACCGCGGGACGGCAACTGGGGCGGGTCGATCTGCTGGTGGCAGGAGCGGACAGCGACGAAAAATGCCGTCTGGGACGACGCATCGAAGGGGTGGAAAAGGTTTTTCACGTTGTCCATTCCGCCGACTTTCCTCCAGCCACCGAAAACCTGGCGCGGGTCATTGCCCATGTTTCTTCCCGTTACCGTTGGATCGTGGCGGCCCATGACAGCTTCGGGGCCGATCTGATTCCCCGGGTCGGAGGAATGCTTGCGACCTCACCCGTCACCCAGGTGACGGCCATCGCCCCACCCGATACCTTGATCCGTCCCATACACGCCGGACAGGCGCTGGCGCGACTCCTGGTGAAAAGATTTCCCGCCCTGCTGACAATTCGTCCCATTGCCTTTCCGCCCGCCAGCGATGCCGTGGCTTGCGCTCCGGTCGAAACACTTGCCCCGCCACCCGGTGGTCCATCAAGCCGCCACGAGGCGTTCATGACCACGACCGGCACCCGACCCGACCTGTCCCAGGCGGCCATCGTGGTGGCGGGAGGACAGGGGTTGGCCGCTTCCGGAAGTTTTGCCACGGTGACGGCATTGGCCGACCGGTTGGGTGGCGCGGTCGGGGCCACCCGGGGAGCCGTTGATGCCGGACTTGCCTCCAGCGAGCTGCAAATCGGCCAGACCGGGCGGATCATCGCCCCGGAACTCTACATTGGTCTCGGTGTCTCGGGAGCGATCCAACACCTGGCCGGCATCAAGGATGCCAAGGTCATCGTCGCCATCAATCACGATCCCGACGCCCCCCTGCATGCCATCGCCGACCTGTCCCTGGTCGCGGACCTGCATCGTGCCGCCGGGGAGCTGGACGAAATTCTCCACACCGTTCAAAGCTGTTTGCCGGATTTGCGCTGAACCAGCACAGTCCCGATCCTTGCGCTTCCTTGCTATTTTGCGTGTGTCGGACAGGAAAAAAGGGTATTTTCAGTGGTGGCGTGTACTGACTCGGCCACCCAATCCGCAAGCATGTCATGGAATCCGGTATGACCCTTACGAACCAGGAAGTCTTGGAACCCTTGCTTGTTGTTGAGGATTCCCGGAGCTTTGCATCGTTGCTTCTGGGAACCATCCGCCAACAACTGGGACATCCGGTAGTGCTGGCGAAAAGTTTCGATGAGGCGGTCAAGGCGGTTCAATCGGCCAGGGACCCTTTTCTGCTTGCCATCCTCGATCTTTATATTCCCGGCGCACCCAATGGTGAAATCGTCGATCTGATCCTGAAATCGGGGATCCCGGCGGTCGTTTTGACGGGCATGTACAAGAAGGATTTGCAGGACAGGATCCTTGCCAAGGGGATTCTGGATTATTTTGTCAAGGACAACATTGGCGTCATCGATTCGGTCATCCATTTTATTCGCCGTTTTCACAAAAACAAACGGATCCGTGTCCTGGCCGTGGACGATTCGCGCTCCGTCCGCGTCATGTTGGCAAACTTTCTCAAACGCTACGGGTTTGTCGTCCTTCAGGCGGAGGATGGGCAAAAGGCCCTGGAAATTCTTGAAAAGGAACAGGTCCAACTCGTCATCACCGACTATCAGATGCCGCGACTGGATGGCATCCAGCTGCTCAAGAAGGTCCGGGCGTTTCATAGCCGTGATGAACTTGCGGTCATCGGCCTGTCCTCGATTTCGGATGGCGATCTGTCGGTCCAATTCATCAAGGCGGGGGCCAACGATTTCCTGGTGAAACCGTTCGAGAATGAAGAATTGTTGTGCCGTGTCACCCAGAACATTGAAATCATCGAACGACACAACGAACTGGAGCGCATGGTCAAAAGACATCAGTCGCTGTTGGAAAATGCACTGGATGCCATCATTACCACGGATGCCAAGGGGATGGTCCTTGATTTCAACCCCGCCGCGGAGAAACTTTTTGGATATACCAAAAAGGAGATCCTCGGTGGTCAGTTGACCGAATTCATTGTCCCGGTGGCATTGCAGCAACAACATCGTCAGGGGATGGTCCATTACGTTCAAAGCGTCGTCAATGGGGATAACACCGTTTTGAGGAAACGTTTCGAAATCCCCGGAAAACGGTCCAACGGAGAAATTGTCGATCTTCAGGTGGCTCTGACCTCGGTGCAACAAAAGGACGATCTTTCATTCACCGCGTTTCTCCAGGACATTACCGATCGCAAACAGTTGTTGCGTTCCCTTGAGGAGACGCTGAGGGCGGCGGAATCGGCCAACAGGGCCAAAAGCGAATTCATCGCCAACATGAGCCACGAAATCAGAACCCCCATGAATGCCGTCATGGGGTTCACCGATCTGGCTCTGAAAAACGAACTCAGTCCCAAGATTCGGGATTATCTTGAGAAAGTGGAGGTCGCCTCTCATTCCTTGATGGGAATCATCAATGACATCCTTGATTTTTCCAAGATTGAGGCGGGACAGATGGATCTGGATCCCGTTCGCTTCGATATTTCCGATCTGTTCGACCGTCTGGCCGATCTGTTCAGCAAACAGGTGGCGGATCGCGGATTGGAACTGATTCTGCTTCCGCCACTGGAATATGATTCGGTGTTGTTTGGCGATGTATTGCGTATCGAGCAGGTATTGATCAATCTGATTCGCAACGCGATCAAATTTACCCATGAGGGATCGATTGTTGTGCAATCCCTGGTGGAGGAGTTGGAGGACAAGAAAGTCCAGGTCAGTTTCATGATTCGCGATACCGGTATCGGCATCGATCCCGACCGGTTGTCTAAATTGTTCAATCCTTTTGTTCAGGGGGACGGATCGACCACGCGCAAATATGGTGGAACCGGTCTGGGATTGACCATCTGCAAACGCCTGGTGGAGCGGATGGACGGTCGCATCTGGGTGACCAGCACTCCGGGGCAGGGGAGCATTTTTTCCTTTACCGTCATGGTGACCTTCGCCGCGAAAAACCGCCGCAAGAAAATGACGATTCCGGGTGATCTTTTCGGCAAACGGGTCCTGGTACTGGATGACAATGATCTGATTCTTGAACTCATGCCCTCCATGCTCGAACGGCTTTCCCTCAGGCCACAAACTGCCCGAACCGCCGACGAGGTGGAACTTTTGTTGCTTGAGCACAATTTTGGCAGGGACCCGATCGAATTGTTGTTGATCGACTGGAGTCTGAACGGTCAGGATGGCATTGGCGTCAGCCAACGGATTCTCAAACGATTGCGAGAAACGACACCACCTGCAAGGGCGCCGAAAATCATTCTCACGACCTCCTTTGGCGAGGACAAATTTAAACAATTGAGCCAGGAATCGGGAATCGATATTTTTCTCGACAAGCCCATCACCAAAAACCGTCTGATCCAGGCTGTTTCGGCGGCATTTGGCAAGGAGCAGCCGAAAAACGAACGGCGGGTAACGAAGATTCTTGCCCAGGATTATGAAACCGCCGATGTCATCGGAGGGGCACGTATTTTGCTCGTCGATGACAACGTCATCAATCAACAGGTGGCGCGCGAACTTCTGGAACGGGTTGGATTGATGGTCGAAATTGCCAACAATGGCCGCGAGGCGCTCGACCGGATCGAAAAATATTCCTATGATGCCGTCTTGATGGATCTGCAAATGCCCGACATGGATGGTTTCGAAGCAACGACGATCCTGCGCAACGATGACCGCTTCAAGAATTTGCCGATCATCGCCATGACGGCGCACGCGCTGGAGAGCGAACGGAAGAAATGTATTGAAATCGGCATGAATGGCCACATTGCCAAACCCATTCGTCCCGAACGGATGTATGGCGTATTGACCAAGGTCATCGGTCCGCTTACGGTGCTGCCGGCGGCGGAGCATTTTAAACGCGATCAGCTGGAGTTGCCTGAAATTACAGGAATCGACATCAAGGACGGTCTCGAACGGGTGGGTGGCAACGCCAAACTCTACTATCGAATCCTGCTTCGTTTTCGCAAGGATCAGCAACATCTTGCCGAGGAAATGCGCAATACCATCCAGAGTGGCAATCGTCTCGAAGCGGCACGACTGGCCCATGCCACCATCGGCGTTGCAGGCAATATCGGAGCCGGTCAACTCTGCCAGGTGGCCCAGGAATTGGAATCGGTTTTGGGCGATCAGACGGTTGTCGATTGGCATCCCATGGTGGAACGGTTTGTCGGTACCCTCGAACCGATTCTCGAATCCATGAAAGCGCTCGACGACTTGGTCTTGGAACCGACTGTATCGGAGCCGGAAAGGGGGGAAGATTGCACTCTTCCCATCGATGGCGAGGCGGCCAAGGTTGCCTTGCTTGAAATGGCGGAACTTCTGGATGACAACAGCATCGAAGTTTCCGATTGTTTTTCACGGCTCAATAATCTTCTGCCGGGTGCCGCATGCAAAAAATCATTGCGGGCGATCGAGGGGGAAGTCGAGGACTATAATTTTGGTAAAGCTATGGAAATATTGAAAGATTTGGCTGACCGAATGAACATCCCCCTCATGCGGACCTGATCATGTCCAGCATCAAGACGCAACCGCGAATCCTGATCGTTGACGACCAGCGTTCCAATATCGATGTCCTGAGGGATATTCTGCAGGACTATGACCGGACCATTGCCTTGAACGGACAGCAAGCCCTCAAGGTGGCACGTTCCAAGAAACCGCCGGACCTGATCCTTCTGGACATCATGATGCCGGAAATGGATGGATATGAGGTCTGTTCGATTCTCAAGGGCGACCCGGTTACCCAGGATATTCCGATCATCTTCGTCACCGCCAAACGCGAGGTGGCGGATGAGACCAAGGGGTTGCAATTGGGCGCGGTGGATTACATCACCAAACCGTTCAATGCCAGTATCGTCAGACATCGGATCGGGGTTCATCTTGAACTGAAGCGCCATCGGGATCAACTGGAAGATCTGGTGCGTGAGCGAACCCGGGAACTGATCGAGGCAAGAAACGTGGCCGAGTCCAGAAAAAAGGCGGCGGAGGAGGGGATTCGGGCCAAGAATGAATTTCTGGCGATCATCAGCGATGAATTGCGCAATCCCCTCAACAGCATCATCGGTTTTACCTCCTTTCTCGGAGAACCGGATCTACCCCAGGAGGAACGGGATCAATATTTGGAAATCATCAATGGCGCCTCTTCATCATTGCTCAATTTGATCAATGAAATGATCGAACTGGCCAAGGTGGAGGCGCGTGAAGTCCGTTTGCAGCCGGAACCGTTCGATCTTGGACGGCTCCTGGAGGGGGTGATCACCGAGTTTAATCCGAAAGCGGAAAAGAAAGGGCTTGAACTGACCATGCATCTTCCCGATGGTCTGCCGACGATTTTGACAGGGGATGCCAAACGTTTGCAACAGGTCCTGCGTCACCTGTTGAAAAATGCGGTGGGTTTTACCAATCAAGGCGAAATCATGTTGCGGGTCGAGAGGAAGAGTCAGACCGATACCGAGGAGATCATTCATTTCATGGTCCGTGACACCGGGGTCGGTATTCCCAAGTCGAAACAGGAACTGATCTTCCAGGAATTTACCCAGTTGGAGCAGGCGTTTCGTCGCTCCCATGGTGGTCTGGGGTTGGGATTGACGATCTGCAAACGGTTTATCCCTCTGATGGGCGGGGAAATGTGGGTCGAAAGTGAAGAAGATAAAGGGAGTACCTTCCATTTTACCGCGTCCTTTCTGAAACAACCTGTCCCGGTGGTGGCTTGTTGAGCGAACTCCCGGATATCGTTTCTTTTGAGAGTAAAGGTTTTTAGAATGGCGGGATATACAAAAATATCATGCATTTAATTGATTCTAAGCGAGCCGTTTCATTTTCTTTTGGGGGAAATGTCGGTATTGTCGATGACAAATCCACGGCGATCTGTCATAATAGGGACTGGTGAACTTACATGACCGAACCACGACCATCCATGGCTTCCGATTCTTTCATGAAATGTCTCATTGTCGATGATCAGATCGAAAACAGAATGGTCCTTTCCAAGATCATGGAGCCCTATGCGCAATGTGATCAGGCAATCGATGGCGCTGAGGCTGTCGAGCTGTTTTCCCTGCATCTCAATGAGGGAAATCCTTACGACCTGGTGCTTATGGACATCATGATGCCGGTGATGGATGGGCAGGAAGCGTTGCAGAAGATGCGTGAACTTGAAGACGAGGCGGGGATTCTTCAGGAGAACCAATCGGCCATTGTCATGGTAACCGCTGTCGATGCCACCTCGGAAATGAAACGGGCCTTCGAGGAAGGGCGTTGTACCGGATACATCAACAAACCCATCAACCGCGGCAAGATTCTTGTCAAACTGAGCGAACTGGGAATCAGTCCAAAGGTTTGGTGGTAACCCGATTTGCGTTTCAGAATTTTCATCAGGGAGCGAAACGATGACCGATGCGAATGAGCAATTGTTGACGGCGGGAAAAATCGCCAAGGAGTTGGGTATTTCGGATGCCAAGGTCAAAAAAGCCATCAAGGAACTTGGGATCGAGCCGGTCGCCAAGAAAGGGGTGTGCAATTATTATGGACGCGATTCCCTGGACAAGGTAAAAGGGAAAGTGGTGCCATAAGAGGGCCTTGCACAGTAAAGGCAGTTCCGAATCAATGATTATTCGGAATATTTCAATCTTTGCAGGTTTTGGGATGATTGACGGTCGATGATTTGTTTCAGGATCATATCGCGGAGTTTCTCTCTTGTTTCGAGGGGAATGGCCTGGAAATCCTCGACCGATATTTTCATGATCGTCGATTTGTTCATGGAGATAATGTTGGCGGTGACCAAGCTTTTTCCAAAGGATGACATTTCTCCGAAAAATTTTCCATGCCCCAGTTCCGATAAGACAAGTCCGCTTTCTGCACCGGTTACGTAGACGCTGCCGTCAATGATGTAATAGATGCCGTCATTCAGTATTCCCTCTCTCAGAACGGTTTCTCCATTCAGATAGCGTTTGACGGAACTGATCGAAATCACAAGGCTGTTTTTCTCGAACCTTGAAAATCCGGAAAATGCTGGACTGTTATCGAGATGCCGCGTTACGACCGAAACCGCGTCTTTTTTATCAAGTTCGATGGGGGGGATCGTCCCTTTCCCGAATACTCTGAGTTCTTCACTCTTCTCTTTTGCCATATCCTGGATCAGAATATTATGCCTGTGGGTGATGGACGATAATTGACGAATGATCTGGCTTTTGAGTTTATCCCTGATTTCAATTCCGATATTTTCAAAAAAATCGCGGTCGATGCGGAACAGAATGGTCGGTTCCCGTGCGACAACGCTTGCATACCTGGGCGAACCCAGAAGAAAGGCAACCTCGCCGAAACTGCTGCTGGGACCCAGGCTGTTCAACGGCGCGGCGTGGTCTGACCGGACCACCTCGACCCTTCCCTTGAGCACAATGTAGAAATCATTGCTCTTTTCATTTTCCCTTATGATGACATCGTCACGCTTGGCCGAAACAAACTTGTTGTGAAACGAAACAATCTGTCTCTTCTCATGATTTGTGAATGCATTGAAAAACGGAACAAAGGAGATGATCGTCAACAATCTTTCGTCAAAGTCGGGAAATGTGCCGCTGGAAATACACTTTGTGGCATGTTCCGAGCTTGAGTTGAGATCTTTTCTCAGATTATTGCGCAGGGTTGCATTGCGTTGTTGCTTCTCGATGGTCAGTTCTTCGGTGAATTCCTCGTCGTTCCATTCATCCCGGGGGGCATCGTAGACATGATCGAAAAGCGTTCTCGAATGGAAAAAAAAGAATTGATACCTTCCGATCGATACACTGTCGCCATCATTGAGGAGAACTTCTTTGCGACCGAAGGAGACACTGTTGACATAGGAACCAAATTCGCTTGCCAAATCCTTGAGGAAATAATTATGTCCCCTTTTGATGATCAGGGCATGGTGATCGGAAACGGTATAGTCCGGAAGTATGAAATGATTGTTTGAAGACGAACCAATGGACAGACTGCTTGTTTCATTATCTACTTTTTCGTTTACAATCGGAAAGATATAATTAAGCGGCGTTCTGCTTTTCGAGGGCCGTCCCTCGGCAACCCGGAATGAGACGACGCCTTTGTTGTTGTTTGTAACAATATTTGAAACGCTGTCGCCAAACAGGAAGGGATATTCAATGTCATTGATGAATTCGATGACGGTCGTTTTCGAGAATGTTTCCTTGAAGCCCGTCAACGAAATCCATCCGGACATGTTTATCTTTTTCAAAAGGATTTGATGGTTGTTATTCATTGTTTACTGTCAGGAACAAAGGTGGGAACGATGCGGCGACAACGTTTGCGGCATCATGCGCCTTCATCGGGTGAATGTCAAAATAAATGGTATTGTGTTCAAGAGTGTCTCGTGGCAACGGTCCCCGATTGGGCCGACGTCGCAGGGGCCAACCGGGAGTGCGGTGGCCGGGAAAAGAGTCCGGGCCGGGTTGCCAGAAGGGACCGATGACGGTACCATGGCCGTCTGTTCGACCCCGGAGCGAACGTCAAGGTCGAAAGGTTGGCCGGGGTCCGCCGAACACTGTAGGGGAAACCGTGAATACACCACATCGCACCGAACTCCTTGCCGCCATCCTGCCACTTCGGGAACAACTGAATCGCCATCCCGTCTATGCGGCGGTGACCTGCATTGAAGAGCTCAGGCTGTTCATGGAACATCATGTCTTTGGTGTATGGGATTTCATGTCGCTGCTCAAGGCGTTGCAGGGAGTCCTCGCCCCGTGCGACCAACCCTGGAGGCCCGTAGGCGATCCAACCCTGCGCCGCTTCGTCAACAGCATCGTCCTGGAGGAAGAATCGGATTTGGGTCTTCCCGATGCCGCGGGAAACCCGACCTACGCCAGCCATTTCGAGCTTTATGCCCTGGCCATGACGGAGGTCGGGGCCAACAGCCACATCCCGCGAAAACTGGCCAGCGCCGCGGCGCAACGCGGGTATTCCACGGTCGTCGCGGATCTGGGACATGAAATTCCCCGCCCCGCCCGTCTGTTCATGGATCAGACCTTCGCTTTCATCGCCACCGGCAAACCCCACGTCATCGCCGCCGCCTTCGCCCTCGGCAGGGAACACATCATTCCTTCGATGTTCCGCGCCCTTTTGCAAAACATGGCCATCGACAGTTCCATGGCGCCCGTATTCCACTATTATCTCGAACGGCATATTCACCTGGACGAGGATCACCATGGGCCACTTTCACTGCTCATGCTCGATTCATTGTGTGCCGGTGATCCGGTGCGTATCGCCGAGGCGCACGATGCGGCCATTCAGGCGGTTTCGAGTCGCATCAGGTTCTGGGACGGCGTTTTGGCGACACTCCGGGAGCGGTTGGATTCATGAAACGGCGTCATGATCGACTCGTGGCCCTGCTTCTTCTTGGCGTTCTCGCTTTGAACGATCCGATCCTCTCTCTGTTCGATCGGGATGCGGTCGTCGCCGGAATTCCACTCTTGTATTTCTACCTGTTTGGATTCTGGTTTTTCTTCGTCGTCCTGATTGGATTGGCCGTTACGGGAAAATCGTTGGATCAATCGTGACATGTCCTGGATATGGTTGGCACCGGCAATTTCCATCGCCTATCTGGGCGTCCTGTTTGCGCTGGCTTTTCATGCCGATCGGCAAATGTCCCGTGGCCGGTCGCTGGTCAACAATCCCATCATCTACACCCTTTCCATAGCCGTCTACTGCACCTCCTGGACCTACTACGGCAGCGTCGGTCGGGCGGCAGTCGGGGGGGTTGGATTTCTCCCCATTTTCCTTGGTCCGACCCTGATGGCCGCCCTGTGGTGGTTGTTTCTGACCAAGATCATCACCATCGCCAAAATCAATCACATCACCTCCATCGCCGATTTCATCTCCTCGCGCTATGGCAAGAGTCCCACCATGGGGGGCATGGTGACCCTGTTTGTGGTCATCGGCGTCATGCCCTATATCGCGCTGCAACTCAAGGCGGTCGCCGTCACCTTGGATGTCGTTTCCCATCTGGGGGAACCGGATGTGGTGGGGGCCGTTCCCGAGGTATGGCGCGATACCGCCTTGTATACCGCACTGCTCCTGGCCTTGTTCGCCATTCTTTTCGGGACCCGCCATCTGGATGCGAGCGAACGTCATGAAGGGATGGTCATGGCGGTCGCTTTCGAGTCCCTCGTCAAACTCGGGGCCTTTCTCCTGGTCGGATTGTTCGTCTCCTACGGGCTTTTCGATGGCCTGGGCGACCTGTTCCATCAGGCGATGCAACATCCCGACCTCGCCAGGCTGGTCCGTTTCGACGTGGTGCCGGGAGGATACTCTTCCTGGTTTTCCATGACCTTCCTCGCCATGCTCGCGATCATGTTCCTCCCCCGGCAATTCCAGATTCTCGTCGTGGAAAACCTCGATCGGGAACACGTTGCCTGGGCCTCCTGGCTCTTTCCCCTGTACCTGCTGATCTTCAACCTGTTCGTTCTTCCCATAGCCCTGGCCGGACGCCTGATCTTTCCCGATGGGACCATCGATCCCGACATTTTCGTCCTGGCTTTGCCGCTGCATGGGCAGCAGTCCTGGCTTGCGGTTCTGGTTTATGTCGGGGGACTTTCCGCCGCCACCTCCATGGTGATCGTCGAGGTGGTCGCCATGTCCACCATGGTCAGCAATGACCTGATCCTTCCCCTGCTGTTGCGTCTGCGATCAACTTTTCGCGACGATCTGTCCGGTGTCATCCTCCTCCTGCGCCGGGGAATCATCTTGGGTCTTCTGCTGCTCGGGTATCTCTATTACCGGCTCCTTGGGGAATCCAATACCCTGGTGGGCATCGGCATGATCTCCTTCGCTGCGGTTGCGCAATTCGCCCCCTCGATTCTGCTTGGGATCTACTGGACCCAGGCGAGCCGACGTGGGGCCATGGCGGGCCTTCTCGCCGGTTTTCTCGTCTGGACCCATACCTTGTTGCTGGCTTCCTTCGCCCAATCGGGCTGGATCGACCAGAGTTTCCTGACCGAGGGACCCTGGGGAATCGCCTGGCTGCAACCTCATGCCCTTTTCGGCGTTTCTTTCAGCGATCCCGTCACCCATTCGGTGTTCTGGAGCATGCTGTTCAACGTCGGAATCCTGGTCGGCGTATCCCTGTTCGACCGTCAGACCGCCATCGAACAGATTCAAGCCCTGAATTTTGTCAATGTGTTCGAAAAGGGGGCCAAGGGGGGGGATGCCTACCTGTGGAGCGGGTTCGTCAGTGTCGGAACCCTGAAAAAACTGTTGGCCCGGTTCATCGGACCCGTCGCCGCCGAGGCCGAGTTCGTCCAGCATTTGCGTCAATGCGACCTGACCCTGGAAAACGAGTCTCAAGCTCCGGCGCATCTGGTTGCCTTTGTCGAAAAACATCTGACGGGGGCCATCGGTTCCGCCTCGGCACGGGTCATGATCTCCTCGGTGGTGAAGGGGGAGGAACTGGATCTCCGCGGCGTCATGCGCATCCTCGACGAAACCAGCCAGGTGATCGAATACAGTCAACGCCTCGAACTCAAATCGCGTCAGCTCGAAGCGGCCACCGATCAATTGCGTCAGGTCAACGCCCGCCTCCAGGAACTGGATCGGTTGAAGGATGAATTCCTTTCCACCGTCAGCCATGAACTCAGAACACCCCTGACCGCCATTCGCGCCTTCTCCGAAATCCTGCATGATAACGATGACCTTTCCAGCCAGGAACGGCAGCGGTTCACCGGCATCATCATCAAGGAAACGCTTCGTTTGACCCGGTTGGTCAATCAAATTCTCGATCTTGCCAAGATCGAGTCGGGCACAATGGAATGGCACCTGGGCGACGTCGATTTGTCTTCCCTGGTCCAGGAGGCCATCGATGCCACCCGTCATCTGTTTGACAATAAATCGGTTCGTCTTGTCAACCGGGTTCCGGGAGAGACCGTCAAGGTACGGGCGGATCGGGACAAGATCATTCAGGTGGTCATCAATCTGCTCTCGAACGCGGTCAAATTTTGTGATGCCGATACCGGCCTCGTGGTGATCGAGCCCAGGGAGTCCGTCGAGGAAATCGGGTTGGCGGTGGTGGACAACGGCAGTGGCATTCCCCGGGAGGATCTGGAGCGGGTTTTTGAAAAATTTTATCAGATCCGAAAGGATGCCATCGATCTTCCCATGGGGACCGGATTGGGATTGACGATATGTCGCAGGATCATCGAACGCCACCAGGGGCGCATCTGGGCCGAAAATGGTGTGACGAAGGGGACCGCGTTCCTATTCATGGTGCCCCGGAATGGCCCCTCCGCCGAGGACGAGGGGGCCGGAACCTCCCGATCCCAAGGTGCTTGAGTTTCAATAATCCATATTCCACATGATGCCGATATCCGTATGGGAACGGGCATCGACTCCGGTTTGAACCGAGAGATCCGGGGTCAGATCGTATTCCAATTGGATGCGGTCCGCATCGGCCTTCAATCCTTTTTGCACTTCAAGATATATTTTGTCCGACAGGTATTTGCCCGCATTGACCCTGCCTGTTTCGACCGAATCGCCGGTGAAGTCGAGTTGGTCGATCCCGAGTCGTTGCCCGATTCCATCGACGATTCCGGTTCCGCCGTTGCGCAAGGACTGAAGGGTGGCGGCAAGTTGTAGCGCCTGGGCGGGGGTGATGGTGTCGATGGATCGGCCAAAGAGTAATTGGGCGAGGATGTCCTTTTCGGGAAGCTCGGGAATGCTGATGAATCGAAGTCGGGGATGGCTGGCGGGTCCTTCAAGATTGGCGCGAATCTCCAGGTCCCGGGTCTGGGTGACGGCATCGACATCCATGATGGGGGGGGTCGAGGCATTACCGGAAAAACGGATGCTGCCACGGCGCAACTCATAGCGGCGATTGGCGAATTTCAGATGACCACGCCCAAGATCAAGCTGTCCGGTGATTCGTGGGGCTTCGAGTGACCCCTGAATGTCGATGGCGCCATGCCACCGGGAATCAAGGCCCGGACGGCGGATGAATACCTGGTCGGGGAAGGTCAGGCGCACGTCGAGGCGGGAGTGATGGGTCGGGATGGGGCGGGTGTTCTTCGTTTCTTCGTGTTGTTTTTCCCGGATCCGGACGACACGAGGTTGGGGTCCGTCGTCGGTTTCCGGGAGGTGGTAGTCCACCCGATGAACGGTGGCCGTTCCGTGAATGTCAAGGTTTTCCCGCGATCCTTCGAGGACCAGGGTGCCACTGACACTGGCCTTGATCTCTTCACGCTGGGGCAGGTTGACCTGATTCAGGGTGGTCTCGATCCGGAATGGAAAATCGGCCTGGCGCTCCAGGAGCCATTGGCCCCGGCCTTCGATCTGGCCGCGCCCGCCATCCGTCATCGTGATTCGATCAAAAAGAATGCGCTTTCCATCGGCATGGCCCTGAATGGTGATGTCCTTGAAAAGGATCCCAAGGACATCATTTTCATAGGAACCTTGTTTCAGTGCCATCGTTCCTGCGATCCGGGGTTGGTCGATGGAACCGGAGGCATGCAGGGATGCTTCGAGGAGACCACCGAGTCGGTGTTCCTCCGCCACGCCGAGCCAGCCGGCGAGGTCGGACGGTTTCGCTTTGGCCTGGAGTTCCAGGTCGAACGGGGCAGTGGCGGCCAGGTGGGCCGACCATGGTTCGAGGGTCAGGTGGACCGGTATGTGTGCGTACACCTGGGCGGGGGTTGTCCCCAACCCCGTGACGACCAGCCGCAGACGGGCCAGCCGGTCGCTGTCGATTCCCAGGTGTCCCGAGATGTGTGCGGGGGGGAAGGTGGTGGGGGGACCACTTTGTCCTTTCAGGTTGGTACCCTGGATGGTCATCGATACCTTGGGCCTGGCGTTTGTTCCCGAGAGGGTGGCGGCCAGTTGGACCTCTCCCCGGAGTGGCACGATGCCCAGGCGGTCGAACACCGACAGGGGGCCATGGATGCGACATTGTCCTTCCACCATTCCTCGGCGTTGCTTCAGTGTACCGCGGAGGCGCAAGTCGGCCAGGGTCAGATCAAGGTCCGAAATGGCCAGTCCCTCTTCCGAAAACGTGATGTTCCACGGTCGATGCAGAAGAAACGGTTCCTTGCGCCAGGATCCTGCCAATCCGGTCAGGAGCAGTCGTCTGTCGGTGGGGGCGTGGTGAAATTCACCGTGCCCCGTGAACGATGGATCCTCTGGACCTGTCCCTTGTCCCATGACCTCGAACAGGATCCGTCCCGGTTGACCATGGCCCTTGATTTCAAGATGCCTGAAGGAAATCCCCGAAGCGCTGAAGGGATGCACCACGAGCGTCGCTTTGAATGCGTCATCGGGGGTTTTTGCGTTCCTGCCTGGAAGGGGCGTGGTGGACGATTTTCTTTGTCCGCGGGGATTGGCCTTGGGCGAAGGGGTCGGGTTGGTGGCGGCGGGTGTTTTTCGGGGTGGCAGTTCCAGATCGATTTCGGCCCGTCCTTGCCAATCCTGGCCGTGCCAGGGTTTGAGTGCCGCCAGGGATTCGATGGTTCCTTGCAGACGACCGTTCAGGACGAAGGGGTCGAGCGTGGCGGTCAGGTGGCCGTCCAGTCGGGCGCGGGGCGCGATGATCGTGACCCCTTCCAGCACCAGAGGTCCGCCGTTTTTGCCCATTGCGACCCTGGTGGCAAGGGTGATCCGTTCACGATGGGCACGCAATTGCGATTGCACGGTCCCTTCGGGGGCGGTGACAAGATTTTTTCCGGCGAATGTCGCCGAAAATGAATCAATCTTGAGGTTGGGAAACGTCAGCCGGTCGCCATGAAGGTCGAGTTCGAGCCATGGGTCGTTCCATGAACCGCCGCTCCGGGCGCTGATTTCCAGGGGACCACGGGTTTTTCCGCCCAGTATTCGTTCCAGTGGGGTCAGGTCCTCCAGGGTGGCACGGATGGTCGAGGAGAAGGTCCGGCCTGTCAGGTCGAAACGCCCGCCACCGGTTGCGGACAGGTCCGGACCTGTCAGGCGGACGCGGTGAAGATCGAGGAAACGGTTTGTCCGCAGTCTTCCGGCGGCAACCAGTGTTGTTTGATGATGAAACCAGGGGATGGATCGTGTGGAAGCGACACGCATGGCGCCAGGTTTCGTGCGCAGGCGCAACAGGAGCGTGTCTTCGTCGGGGATGGTCGCGAACAGACCCGATATTCCCAGGGTGGACCAGTGTTTTTCGTCATGTGCCACTCCGGAGGCCAGTCCGGTCAGGGACATTTCCATTCCCGCGGCGCGATGGGTGTTGGGGGTGAGTTCAAGACGACTTTTGAACTGGTCGATGGTGATTCCCGAGGTGACCAGTCGTTTGCCGTGCAGATGGAGCGTCGCTTGTGGCGTCGTCGAGGTCCCGGAAAGGGTTGCGATGCCACGCAGCGCTCCGGTGATGGGCGTGGTTGTCCCCTGGAAAACTCGTTGCATGTTTGGAATGGTGAAATGCACTTCCCCGAAAAGTCGAGGGGGGGAGGTATTTCCTGTCATGATGGATCCCGTGCCATCGAAGGTGATGCCGGGAATGGCGCCGGTCATGCGGGAAAGGGTCAGGGTATGGTGTTCCCGGTCGTGTTCGACGGTCAGGCCGAAGGGGATGGATCCCTGTTCGGTCCGGGATCGGACAAAATTCCAGGAGGGGGGGTCGGGAAGGCGCCATTGTCCGTCAAGGTCGATTTTCCGTCCATCCCTGGCCGTTACCCCGACCGTCATTGTCCCCAGGGGCGGCCCGTGCAGTTCCAGGCGACCACGCCATGCCCGCCAGGGGGCGGATCCTTCCAGGCGTACACGCCAATGGCCCTCGGCGGCGGGGGTCCGGGTCAGGGCGGAGAAGAGTCCCGAACGTTCATCGATTTCAAGGTGAAGCCCAAGATGGTCGGTACGGGATGAAAATTGCATGTCGAACGATGCCTGGGCCAATTCCCGATCCTGTCGTTTGATCCAGCCATGCAACCGGCGCATCCCCTCCTGGACTTCCTGAATTTCCCCCTGAAGTTGAAAAGTCGCGCCACCTGGAAGCAACTCCTGGCCCAGGGACAGGGTGTGAATGGACAACCGACCCGGAAGCCATCCCCGGTCCCACCATCCGCCGGTATCGGAGGAATCCTTTTCCTGCCGTCCGGGCAACCGGTCGAGCGACAACCGTTGAATGTCGAGCCGTGGCAGGGGCCAGGCATCCGAACGCCATTCCTCCCCGGGCCAATCGATGCGTATCCCTTCCAGGTCGAGCCATGGTCCCCGATCATCCGCAAGAACAAGTCGTTCCAGGGTGATGTTCAGCGGCCATTCGCCTCCCAGACGGGTGATGTGAACCGAGGGGGCAAGCATTCGATTGAGCCACTGGTTGGCCAGATGATGGGAACGGTCAAGGTGCAGCACCGTCAGTGACAGGATGGGAAGCAGCAGGATGATGAACAGGAAAACGGCCAGCCTGCGCATCCAACGCCACCTTTTCCCGCGCTTCGGGGGTTGGCGGGGCGCGGCGGAAGCGGAGGTGGTTCCCACCTGCGGACGGTCGTTCATGGCGATGGGGTTTTCCAGGTCGCTTTTAAAGCGCATTGCCTTTTTTTATGCCCTGCTCTGGCATTGAAACGCCACTTGATTCCTTACGCCTTGTCCGTTGGCGCCAGACGGAAAAATTTGCAGATGCCACTGGCCAGTCCCTCGGCCATCATATCCTGATATTCGGCATGGACCATGCGTCGTTCATCGCGCAGGTTGGAAAGAAATCCCATTTCCACCAGCGAGGAGGGGATGCCAGGATTTTTCAGAACGAGAAAGTTGACCCTTTTGACCCGGGGATAGTGGACACCGATGCCCGGTTGATTGCGCAGCGACTGAATCAGTTTGCGGCCAAATTGCACGCTGTCGGCAAGGGCCAGTTTTTTGATGGCATCCATTTGCAGAAGTTCCATCAATGAATCCTGATGCTCGAAGGTTTCGTTGACCGGCTGAATGTCGCTCGCCGCATTTTCCCTCTGGGCCAGCAGGCGATCCTTTTCATCGAGGTCGTACTGAACCCCATCGGTCAGGCAGAAGACCGAGGCGCCATGAACGGCCGGGTCGCGGTAGGCATCGGCATGCAGGCTCAGAAACAGATCGGCCCGGGCGCGGCGTGCCAGCGCGACGCGCTGGCGCAAGGTCAGAAAACGGTCCTCATTCCGGGTCAGGACGACTTTGCAGTTCTGGTGGCCATTGAGTTTGTGAAACAAACGTCTGGCAACGGCCAGCGTGACATCCTTTTCCAGGGTTCCCTCGCGTCCGACCGCCCCTGGATCGATCCCGCCATGGCCCGGATCGACCATGATGATCGTTTCCGTGGGATCCATGAAGGCTTCGTAGGCCCGCCGTGTCCGAAATGGCAGGGATTGTTTTCCGGGGGCCGGGGGTTCCAGGAACGAACGGAACGATGGTGGCACGGGCGGGGTAGGGGTGGGTGTGGCCGAGGGCGCGGCTGACGGGGTCTTGGGCGGATCGGATGGCGCCATCACGACCGGTTCCGACATGTTGGCGGGTTGTTGGTCGGATTGGGCCTGCGATAATTCGGACGCCGGGTGATCTTGAATCCGGTTGTCCCGGCGCAAGCGCAGAAACAATTGATTCCCGACGCCATTGGCCGCGGGTCCCAGACTGGCTTCCAGTTGGACCTCCCCCTGGCAGTCGAAGACGATGCGCGTTCCCCGGGCATGGGGATGACCGATGCGGATGCGGCGGATCAGGTCATTGTGAACGAGGGTCAATTCGCGACTGTTGGCGATGGAAGTCTCGAAAAGATCGACGACGCCACGCTTCGGTGATTCCAGGGTATACGCCCGGTGTCGGATCGTCCCGTCCGCCACAAACGTGATGTCGATGGTTTCTCCTTCCTGGCGCAGCGAGGTGACCGTCAGGACTGTTTTTCCCTGGTTGCCAGGGGGGTCTCCAGAAGAGGATCCGGGATTTTTTTCCGGAGGTTTTCTTTCCTCCGTTTCCGGGGGGATGATCGAACGTTGGTCGTTCGTTTTCGTGAGGACATCCTGTCCTCCGCCCAAGGTGACGTCGCTTCCGGAGGATGACAGGGGTTCCATTTCCCGTGTCGCGGGGACCGGTTCCTGGACGGACGAGGCAGTGGCGGGAGCCATACCGGTCTCCTGCCGTTTCAACCAGACGGTCCACTCCCGTTTTCCCGGTCCGATGGCAGTGTCGGTGGTTTCGATCCGGACCTGTTGCCACAGATCGAAGACCAGACGACCATTGATCGCCGTTTGCAGGCCAAAGCGGACCTTTTTGACCAGGGGATCATGGAATTCGGTGAGTTCCCGGCGCATGAACATCGGGGCGCCGATGAAATCCAACACCGCTCGATGGGGCCGATCAAGAAGAAATCCCCTGGTCACGATGTCCCCGGTGATCGTGAATCCAATCCGCAAACCATCGGCCATGGTTTCGATGCTGGAAAAGCGGATCATGCTCATCTCTTCCGAAAAGGAAAAGGAAAATGGAAACATGATTCCACCAGCCGAAACCGCCAACGCTTGCAACAGGCTTCTACGTTTCATAGAGGTCCACACTTTAGTCCAATGATTCGTTGAATGATGGCCATGAACCCTGATGAATCGACAGTTCATTTACAGGCTGAAACATTCAATAAGGCGGTTTTTTCGGTTTCAATCGTGCATTCGTTTCGTTCCAATGATGAAAAAATCGGCCTTTCCGCTTTGAGTCCTTGAAATCCAATGAATTACCGTGCTAGAGAAAAATCGACGACGACTATTGGAGTCCATCAAGAGCGATCAGTAGCCATGCCCCATTTTTCGGATCTTCCACCCCGGCAACAGGCCTCCCTGTTGGAACTGCGCGACCGCACGACCTACCTGTGGCCTGAAATACAACAGATCTGCCGGATCGAGGGGACCTCCCTGACCTGCCACATCCGGGCGAAGACCCTGAATCAGGTCGAAGGGGCGCTCGATGACCTGCGCAAGGCGGGCTTTTTCGAGTTTCGCAAATTTTCCAACGATCATGGCGATCAACCCCAGCTTTACCGTTTGCAGATGCAGGAGATCACGGCCCAGTTCAAGGAAATCGTCAATTCGATGGATTTCTCCTCTTCCGCCTCTTCCGCCTCTTCCGCCTCTTCCGCCTCTTCCGCCTCTTCCGCCTCTTCCGCCTCTTCCGCCTCTTCCGCCTCTTC
>JADGCV010000011.1:76696-106625 GCA_015228815.1 Magnetococcales bacterium
TCGACCGCCGACCGACCGCGTTCCCGCAGCCTGATCTCGAAAATCAAGGATCTGTTTACGGGCATCTGATTCGTGGCAGCCGATCCTTGTTTCGGCAGGTCTGTATTGATTGATTCTGCTTAAAGCAAGACACGGGCCATAATAAAAATATCGATGATTCTCGCTGTTGTCCGCCGGTGGCGAGGGGTGCGTTGGCGACGGACAAAAGGCTGGATTGGGCGGGGTCGGGGGCTGGAAAAAAAACGATTTATTTTTTTCGGCGCATGAATAAAAAGATTACTGACAAGAAAAAAATAGAAAATGACAAAATTTGAGCAATGGTCTGGGCATTCGCGGACAGATCATGCCCCAGGTCGGCGCGAAAGAAGGTGATCAGGCCATAGGATCCGCCGAGACCGGCCAGACCGGCGGCAGTTGGTTGTCCGGGATGTCTCAGGGCGTTCTTGAAATGGTAGAGAAGCCCGTATGTCAAGAATGCCGATAGTCCGAGATAGATCTGCGTCGGATGGAGTCGGATTCCCGGTGGTGGGCCGGAATGATTGGGGTAATCCGGGAAGACGACCCCCCAGGGCAGGGAGGTCGGGGTACCGTAACAGCAGCCGGCGTTGAAGCAACCCAGAATGCGATGGAGTCCGTATCCCAGGGCGAGGAAGGGGATGAGAAAATCGATGACCCTGACGAGGGAGCGTTTTTTGATGCGACACCACAAGGCCATGGCCAGGGTGGTGGCGATGGCGACGGGAAAAACGGAAAACTGTTGCAGGGCGGAAATTTGCAACAGGCTTTTCCAGTCGGGCGTTCCCGAGAATCCCTGGACGACAAGGTACACGATACCGCCACCCAACCAGAGGCTGCCGATGATGATGAGCATGAGATCGTCGATGTTGTCCAGGGTCAGGAGTGATCCGGGGGCGTGGCGACGGGCGAGGAAGTAGATGACCATCAGGGAGAAGAACAGGCTGGCGCCGTAGGTATGCAATTGGATGGCGCCGAAGGTATGAAGGACGGGAAACATGGATCAGGACTCCCGTTCGGTTGTCCGTGGATGCCAGAGGCTGGCGATGCGATGGATGATCACGGCGCTCAGTCCCCAGTCCAGGGGCAGGGTGATATCGACGCCGTAGGCTTTGAACAGGGGATTGTAATAGCTCCAGTAGCCCAGTTGAACCGCGACGAATTCGCCAAAGGCGCCGAGGACGGCACCGGTGAGAAAGATGAGCCGATCCATTTCCCTGTGCCAGAAAAGGGCGGTGATCAGGATCATCAGGGCATAGAGTCCGCGGACGACGGGCGGTTTGTCCATCAGGATGAGGGCGGCGCCCCACAGGGAGACGATGGGGAGAATGAGGATTCCGGCGATGGCGGTGCGTGCCGGTCCCACAGACCCCGGTCCCAGGTCGAGGAGGGCAGTCCAGGAACGGGCGAGTCGGCGAAACAGGGCGAACAGGTTGGCCCAGATCAGGGAGATCCATACGGGAACGCCAAAAACAAGGTCGGGGGCGACGTAGGTCCATTCGCCCAGGTGGACCTCGACAATTTCGGCGGGTGTTCCCAGGAGCGCCGCTGCCAGCATGGCGGCCCGGTCACCGGGGGCGGGGTGATGGGTGGCCTGGATGACGAGTGACAGGGCCAGCAGGAAGGTGGTGCGGAGCGGTTGATTCCAGGTCAGAAGGACCGAAGCCATGATTCCCGCGGCGATCAGCGCGTTGGGCAGCAGGTGATCGGCGAATCGCCATGCGTTGATCAACCGGTTGTGGTTTGTTTCTTTTCGTTTCACTTGCCGCTCTCTTGCGGAAGGGGGATGTATGGATTCAGGGACTCGCCAGGGACTGGGGTCGTGCGCGACCGGCCTTGTTGGACGAGTCTCCTTCTCATGTGACATCTCGTTATGAATTGACCTGCTTGTTTTAATCGGCGGGTTTGGGAAATCCCCTTTTCTATAAGATGTATCACATTCGGAGAACAGTGCCAAATGTCTTCCACATTTAAGGGACATCTTACTTTTCTCCCTTGTTGTGACATAAATAAAGATGATTGATCCGGTCCTGTATGTTTGGGGTGGCGTTATTTTTCCCTCAAGTGGCGCGTGGCAAATGCCGATGACAAGAATAAGGAGTATATTGAACGATGGGCCGTCGGACTGGGCGATTGGCCTTGATTTTTCAACCTTGACAGACATGGGAGGGGACGATGGCTTCCGAAGTTGGTGGTGATATTTCCATTCCGCTCAACGACCGGGCGGTTCAGGTTTCCAAACGGATGGCGGTGAATGCCTCGGGTGCGTCACGTTACAGTCTTGGTACCATGATCAACCAGGAAATTCAGGATTCTACCGACAAGGCTGCGGAAACCTTCAATCGCAACAAGCAGGTGCAGCAGGTGGTGGATCAGAAGGCCATGGGTTCCGATCCCACGGCGCAACAGGAGGGGCGAATCAGCGTCCATGCCTGATGGTTCATGTTCATCGGTCATCTTCCCTGCCTGACCTTGGTCTCGATGGCACGGTCATTCCCCGATTCAGCGTTCCCCTGAAACAGAAGACTGGCCCTTGATCCGGTCAAGGATTCGATAAAAGGTCCTGCGGCTGATTCCCAGGAATTGTGCCGCCCGGGTGCGATTTCCCCGGGCCAGTTCCAGGGCGCGAAGAATTTCTTCGGGGCCAGGGTGTTCCTTACGCAAGCGCTCGCCGATGAGTTGGCCTGCCGCCGGGATGGCCGGTGGCGGGGGGGACTCGTTTGTGACGGGGGCGGCGGTGGAATCCACCACGTCAAACCGGTTCGATGGCAGGTGCGACAGGAACAGGGTCGTGCCGTTGCAGAGAAGGGCGGCGTGTTCCATGGTGTTTTCCAGTTCGCGCACGTTTCCCGGCCAGGAATGGTTGAGCATCCGCCGCAGGAGTCCGGCGGAAACCGTGTCGATCTTCTTGTTGAACTGATGGTTGAATTTGTCGAGAAAATGTCGCACCAGGAGGGGAATGTCTTCCGGTCGTTCGCGCAGCGCCGGCAGACGGGGGTTGACGACATTCAGTCGATGGAACAGGTCTTCGCGAAAGGTTCCGGCGCGCACCTTTTGTTCCAGATTCTGGTTGGTGGCGACGATGAGACGAAAATGGACCTTGATGGGGGTCGAATCGCCAACCCGTTCAAATTCACGTTCCTGAAGCACCCGCAACAGTTGCAGTTGCATCCGTGTCGAGATGTCGCCGATCTCGTCGAGAAAGAGGGTTCCATGATTGGCCCGTTCAAAACGACCGATCCTGGTTCTGATGGCGCCGGTGAAGGCCCCTTTGACGTGGCCGAACAGTTCGCTTTCCAGGAGTTGTTCCGACAGGGCGGCACAATTGACCTTGACCAGAGGCACCGAGTCGCAGTCGGGACGCTGCCGGTGGATCGCCTCGGCGACCAGTTCCTTGCCGGTGCCGCTTTCCCCGGTCAAAAGGACGGTGGTATTGACCGTCCCCAATTGTTCGATCAGATCATACAATTCGAGCATTTTCGGACTTTTGCCGACCAGGCGATGAAACTGTTGCCGTTTTCCCAGGGATTGCTCCAGATTGACCAGATAGGTCCGATTGTGGACGACCAGCACGGCGCCGTTGACCATGTTTTCCTTTTCCAGGACCGGGGTGACGGTGATTTCGTTGACCTGGATCGGTCCTTCGGCCATGACGCACTCCAATCGGGGTACATGGCTGGCGATACCGGAATCGAGGGTCTGGCGTACCGTGGCAAGACAGCCTCCGGAACAGTTCCCGAGCATGGCCGCGAACGGGAGGGTGCCGATGGCGCTTGGTTCGATATGGCAGACCTGCGCCGCCGCCTGGTTGGCCTCCTGAAGAATCCCCTGGGCATCGATCAGGAACAGGGCGTCGCGAACGCCATGAAACAGGGCGTGCAGATTTTTTTGAATCCGCCGGTGTTCCTGACGCAGATGATGGGTTTCCAGGGCTTGCCGCGTGATCTTTTCCAGCGGTGCCAGACGGATCGGTTTCGCCAGGTAGTCGAACGCCCCCAGTCTCAGGGCTTCGGTGGCGCTGTCGATGTTGGGAAAACCGGTGATCATGATGACGGGACAATCGGGTTGCCTGTTCCTGATATTCTGTAACAGGGTGATTCCATTGCCACCTCCGAGCATGATATCCGACAGGATCAGATCGAAGGGTTCCCTGTCAAGAATGGCCAGGGCCTCCTCGGGGGTGGTGGCGCAGGTGACCCGGTGTCCCTGTCCGCCAAGAAATTCTTCGAGAAAATGACGCATCGACGGTTCATCATCGACAACAAGGATCCTGCCGCTCCGGGACCGTGGCGGGGATTGCGGCATGGACATGGCCGTCATTGAAGGACCTCCCGCAAGGTGGCCAGCAACGCCGATTGCAGAAAGGGTTTGGCCAGGAGCCGTCGGATCCCCGCCAGGGTCATTTCTTCCAGGAATTCTTCTCCTCCCCGTCCTGACATCAACACGACCGGGAAACCGGGACGGATCTGTTGGAACTGGCGGGCCAGTTGGATTCCGGTCATTTCCGGCATGGTCTGATTGGTCAGGAGCAGGTCGAAGGAATCTTTCTGTTGCAGGAAGCGGCGCCAGGCATCCTGACTGCTGGTGGTTCCCGTCACGGTGAATCCCAGGGAGGTCAGCTGGGTTTTGCACAGGTAGACCAGGTCGAGGTCGTCATCGACCACCAGCACATGCCCTTTTTTTGTGGACGCATCCTCGCCAGTCACCGGATCCGATGGTGCGACGGTGGGAGGGGTCGTCGCTGCCCGGGGCAGGGAAACATGAAACCGGCTCCCTTGTTCCGGGACGCTCTCGACCGAAATGGTCCCGCCAAGGCTTTGGACGATCCCGTGGACGATGGAGAGCCCCAGACCGGTCCCCTCGCCCGGCGAATGGGTGGTGAAGAAGGGATCGAACATGCGGGACATGGTGACGGAATCCATGCCGTGGCCCTCGTCGGTGATCCACAGATTGACCGAGGTGCCCTTCGGATCGTTGTCCAACCGGACCGCCAGTGATCCCTTTTTTCCCTTCATCGAATGCGCCGCGTTGGTGAACAGGTTCATGACAATCTGCTGCAACTGCACCGGCTGACAAAGAACCGGACCCGCCGTTCGTTCCAGCGCGACCGTCAGGATGATGTCGGGGGGGAGTTGCGGGGAAAGCAGTTTGAGCGACTCCTTGACGATGGGGGTCACCATCACCGGTTGCAGTGGCTGGGGACCGGTTTCCCGGCTGAAGGTCAGGATCTGTCGCACCAGTTCCGCCCCGCGCAATCCCGCCTCCAGGACGACCTCCAGATGGTTGCGTACCAAAGGTTGCCGGACCACGGCGCGTTGCGCCATTTCGGTGAAACCGATGATGCTTGCAAGAATGTTGTTGAAATCATGGGCGATCCCCCCGGCAAGGATGCCGATGGCCTCCAGCTTGCGTTCCCGGGCCAGGTGATGTTCCAGTTGCCGGTTTTTTTCCTCGGCCCGTTTTTGTTCGGTGATGTCGGTGGCGACGCCGGCGATGCGAAACATATGTCCCGAGGGGTCCTTGACGGGGTAGATCCGGTCGCGGATCCAGCGTTTTGTCCCATCCCGATGGACGATCCGGTATTCCAGACCACGGGCTGTCGGCAGTGGTTCTTCCAGGGCTTTTTCGACGCGGGCGCGGTCCTCGGGATGAACCGCCTGGAGCCGGGACGCGGGGTGACGGTAAAGATCGGCGATCGGGCGGTCCCAAAGGGTGGTGTAGGCGGGACTGACATAGAGCATCTGTTGCGTGCCGAGGTCGAACAGCCAGAAAACTTCGTTGATATTCTCCGCCAGTTGACGAAACTTTTCCTCGCTTTCCCGGAGGGCATCGGAGCGGACATCGACCATCTCCTTCAGTTTTGATTGTTGCCGTTGCAGGGTGTCGAGGGTCTCCTTGCCGCGCAGAAGGACCTGGATCTTGGCGGTCAATTCCCGGGCATCGATCGGTTTGGAAATAAAATCGCGGGCCCCGGCCTGAAGCCCCCGGGTCCGGGTTTGCGCGGTCGAATCGTGGGCAGTGATGAGTAGAATGGGAATGTTGGCGGTTCGCGGATCCTGGGCAAGGCGGTGACACATCTCGATGCCATCCATGCCGGGCATGCGCAGATCGATCAAGGCGCCATCGAGCGGTGTCCGGATGGCGATGGCCAATCCCTCGTCCGCCGAGGTCGCTTCGAACAGGTCGCATTCGGGTATGAGTTCATCGAGCAGCGCCCCGAGGACAAACAGGTTGTCCGGTTTGTCATCGACGAGCAGCAATTTGTATCGGGGTCTGACCATGTCATCCGTGGGCTGCGGGCAACCATTTGTTCATGAGGGTGGCCAGTCGTCGCATGTCGATGGGCTTGGAGATGTAGTCGTCGCATCCGGCGGCGAGCATCCGTTCCTGGTCGCCCTTCATGGCGCTGGCGGTGACGGCGATGACGGGGATGTTCCTGAGCATCGGATCGGCCTTGATCGATCGGGTCGCGTCGAACCCGTTCATGACCGGCAATTGCATGTCCATCAGGACCAGGCCCGGTTTGTGAGTCCGGGTTTTGTCGATCGCCTCCCGGCCATTGCCGGCGGTGATGTAGCGATGTCCCAGATCGTCGAGAAGGGCGGTCAGGGCCAGGAGATTGTCGGGTTTGTCCTCCACGATCAGGATCGGTGGATCGGTGGGGCGGGGGGGAGACGCGGCAGGGACCGGCGGTGCTTCGGCGGCGGGAACGGTCAGAAGATTGCCGATGCACAGGCGTAATTGATCGCGGTTGAGCCGTCCCTTCTGGATCAATTCGGTGACGCGGTGGTGGCGCAACAGTTTTCGCTCCTCGGGATTCAACTCCTTCGCGGTCAGGATCAGAATGGGAAGCTCCGCGGTGCGCTTTTGCGTTCGCAGATGATGGACCACCTGGAAACCGTCCATTCCCGGCATCATGAGATCGAGGATGACCAGGTCCGGAACCCGGCCTTCCTCGACGGCCTTCAGGGCTTCCATTCCCCCGGAGGTTTCGATGACCTCATGGCCTGTCTCCTCCAGCACCGAACGTATTTGCAGGCGCGCGATTTCGTTGTCATCGACGACAAGGGTGCGGGGTGGTTGTTGCGGTGGTGGCGGCGGGGATATTTGGTTTTGAATCCCGACACGTTCTTTTCCTGAATCCAGGGGGAGGGTCAGGGTGAAGGTTGCGCCGTTGCCGGGACTGCTTTGCACGCGAAGGGTCCCCCCGATCAAATCGGTCAAGCGGCGGCTGATGGTCAATCCCAGGCCGGTCCCTTCGTGGTGCCGGCTGGCGGAACCATCGACCTGGGTGAAGGCGTTGAAAATCGATTCCAGGTGTTCTCCGGCGATCCCCGGACCACTGTCCCGGACCCAGAAGAACAGTTGATTTCCATCCTGTCCAAGGCCGATTTCAACGCCTCCCGTTGTCGTGAACTTGATGGCGTTGGAGAGAAGATTCAACAGGATTTGCCGTATCTTGTCCTCGTCGCCGTGGATGGGAGGGACTGGCGCGGCATGGACGGTCAGGGTCAACCCCTTGGCTTCCGCCAGGGGTCGGACCGTCTCGACCACCCGGTCGATCGTTTCGGCGGGGGACATGTCGCCCAGGGTCAGTTCCATCTGGCCCGATTCGATCTTCGACAAATCGAGAATGTCGTTGATCAGATTCAGGAGTTGGCGACCGTTTCGTTCGATGACCTCCAGATATTCCCGTTCCTTGCCCGGATTTTTGCCGACCCCCTTGCGGATCATCAATTGGGAGAGGGTCAGGACGCTGTTCAACGGGGTACGCAGTTCGTGGCTCATGTTGGAGAGAAATTCCGATTTCAGGCGATCGGCCTTTTCCACCTGCCCCTGCTTGAGTTCGAGTTCCCGCGCCTGTTGCCGCAATTCATCCGTCTGGCGATGGAGTTCCTCGGTCTGCGCCTGCAATTGCCGCGATTGCGCCTGCAACTCCTGATTGCTTGATTCCAGTTCCTGATTTGCGTGCTGCAATCGTTGCGCCATCCGTTCGGTCTTCGCATGCGACAGGGCATCGGCCAGGGCCATGCTGAGAAGGCTTTGTCCCACCTTGAGAAATTCCATTGTTTCGTTCGTGACCGCCGCGCAGCTGGCGAGGGCGAGAACGCCAAGAATTCGTTCCTGGAACAGTAATGGCACATGGACGATCGAACGGGGAAGGAGTTTTCCGGCGATGGTGGCGTGGAGAAAGGGGGTGTCCTGGGGAATGTTTTCCAGAACGAATGGCGCCCGCCGCTGAATGGCGAGGCCGATGCCTCCCTCGTGGGCGTCGAGGAAGGGTTGGAGGCGTTCGCGATGGGCCATCCCCAGGGCGTGGGCCAGCAGGAAGCGTGAATCGTCCTCTTCATCCCGGAGATAAATCGCTCCCACCAGGCTTTGGGTATCGGCCAGGAGGACATCGAGGCCACGGCCCAGAAGATCCTCCAGGGAACGGGCGGCGACGAGCACCTGGGAAAGTTTCAGGATGCGCTCTTGTATCGCCTGGTGTTGCGCCTGACGTTCCAGGGACTGGTTGAGTTTTTGTGTCTGCTCGGAAAGATGTTCCATGGAGCGCTGCACGGCGTCGGCCATCCGGTCGAAGGCATGGGCGAGGGCGCCGATTTCGTTACGTTCGTCGATATGTGCCCGAACATTCATTTCACCCTTGGAAAATCGTTGCGCGACCTCGCCGAGGCGGATCAGGGGGCGGCTCAACCGGGAAGACATCCACCACGAAAGAATCACGAGCAGAAGGAAGGCAGTGGCGGTGATCGTCATGACGATCCGAATTTCATCATTCAAGAATCCCAGCAACTCCTCCCGATCCATCTGGACGACGAATCCCCATTCCTGGCCGTGGGCGAACGGAAGATGGCGGTAACCGGCCAGGACCTCGCGTCCCCGGTAATCGACATCGTCCATGACCCCCTCCTTGCCGTCGATGGCCAGGTGGGCGGCGGGGGATTGCAGTTGGTAATGTCCGGGCCGGGCTGTCGTTCCGTCGGGCAGGGGGTGTTTCAGTGGGGTCAGAATGGCCCGGTTCCGGTCGAAGAGAAAGGCCTCGCCCTGATGTCCCAAACCGTCGCCGGAATGCATGAGTGGCCCGAACAACGCCTCGGTGCCGGCGGTCAGGATCACCAGGGCGGTTGGCGGTTCTTTTCCCGGGATGATGGGATGGATGATGCGAATCAGCTCCGTGGCGCCGGCGGTTTCGGGAATGTCGAGGATGGCTTCATCACGGGCGCGCATCGACCGGTCGAGCCGTGACAGGTCGATGCGTTCCCCTGGCGATGCGGTATTCGTGGACAAAAGAATGGCGCCATCCTCGATGTCGGCGATTGCGACCGATTGGTAGATGGCATTGTTTTTCTGGATCAGACGCATCCATTCCAGGATGTCGCGAAATGGCGACTCGGGATTGGCGGTGACCGCGTGGGCATTGATTCGTCCATCCCCGGGACCGGGATGGAAAAGGCGGTCCAGGAGGGGATTGTGGGCGATGATCCGGGCGTCTTCCTTTCTTTCTTCCACCCATGCCAGCAGCCGTTCCTTCTTGGTGTCGGCGACCAGGGACAGATGGTTCATCCCCTGGGCGATCTCGATCCCCTGGAATCCATGCCATCGGGTCCAGGGAATCCCGGAAATGCTGAAAAATTCGAGTCCCAGAAGGATGGGAATGAACAGAAGCACGAACCCGGCGATCATCTGGAAACGGATGCTGTCATGCCATCCACGGCGTGGCGTCGTCAGGGGGGCGGACAAATCGTTGAGGAAGGCGTTCACGTTGGCATCATCCCGTCTTTGTGGTTCGGGGTCGGGGCGGCACCGATTTTTTGAAGATGCGGTTGTGCCGGTCGAGGGGAATGAAGAGGGATTCGAGGTCGTGATGGATGTGTTCCGCTTCGCCGAGGACGAGAAAACCCCCGTCGTCGAGGGAATCGTAAAATCCGCGGATGATGCCGTTCTGGCTCGATTGGGAAAAGTAGATCAGGACGTTGCGGCACAGAATGAGGTCGAAGGTGCCGAAAATGCTGTCGGCGGGGGTGGTGTTGCCGGGGGCGGTCAGGTCGTGGTGTGAAAACGATACCATGTCGCGGATGGCCTCGCGGACCTGGTAACGACCGTTGCTTGGGATGAAATGGCGGTCGAAAAGATCCAGTTTGACCATCCCCAGGCGGTCTCTGGGAAAAAGGCCCTTGCGCGCCGTTTCCAGGGTATCGGGCTGGATGTCGGTGGCGAAGATGTGGCAGGCACAGCCGAGGGTCTGGCCCTGGACCCGTTCATGGATGAGCATGGCGATGGAATAGGCCTCCTCTCCGGAACAGCAGCCGGCGCTCCAGGCGCGGATTTCCCTTTTCCCCAGGTTTTTCTTGCGGGCGATGATTTCGGGCAGCACCTGCTGATCGATCAGTTCGAAAACGATGGGATTGCGGAAAAACGTGCTGACCTCGACCGCCATCAGCCGCACCAGGTGTTCGCATTCGCCTGCATTGAAGGTGAGCGTTTCCAGGTAGTCCCCGAGTCCGGATTGGTTGGTTTCGGCGATCCGTTGCGCCATGCGGCGCCGGAGAAGATCGGCGTCGTACTGCCCCAGGTCGCAGCGGGTCACGGTGCGCACCCGATCGATGATGGCGGCCAGACGGTGTTCGTGATGTGTTGGCGGTCTCTTCATTCCCTGCCCGTGCTTGCCTTCGGAAGCGGTCCTCAATCCCTTCCATGGTATGCCAAACCGCAAGAATCGGGAATGTTTTTTCATTGGGATCGGGGCGAAACCGTGCCATTGGCACATCTTGTTGGCACATATGGCACATTTGGCATGTGCCATCGGGACAGGAATCGCGGGGAACATTGACGGTTTGATTTAATAAAAAAACTGTTAGAACAAATAGTTGAGCAACACTTTCAAGGTGATCTGTCCGGTGGCATGGCCAGTGCAATTGGAAATAAGTGAAATTAAGGAGAGAAAAATCGATTTTGGTTATGGACAACGAGTCCAGGGAATCCCGGTGTCTGCGGGTGTGACTCTGGCGGCAACCGGGATGAAACGGGAAGAGGAGGGTGGCGGATGAAACGGACGGTCGCGGTATTGGGAATGATCGTTTCGGCGTGGGTGGCGGGAGCGCTCGAGGCGGGTGATCATCAGCAACAGGGAGGGGGCCATGGTGGTGGCGCCCATTGGGGATACTCGGGTGCCGAAGGTCCCGAGCATTGGGGGACGATGGGTTTCCCCTTGTGTTCCTCGGGGAAGAATCAATCCCCGATCGATATCGGCGCCGCGGCGTCGGGCGATCTGGATGAGATTGTGTTCCGCTATACCCCAAGTCCCATTCAGGTGAAGAACAACGGGCACACCGTTCAATTCGATCTCAAGGGGGGCAGTTTCATCACCGTGGGTGGAAAAAGATTCGATCTGGTGCAGTTTCATTTCCATTCGCCCAGCGAAAATACGGTCCAGGGAAAAGTGTTTCCGATGGAGGTTCATCTGGTTCACAAGAGTGAGGCGGGGGAACTGGCGGTGGTCGGCATCCTGATGAATGCTCCGGAGGGTGGGCAGGGCACGGAACAGGGGAAGGGAGCGGTGGCCCATGGGGGTGGGGGGGCCTGGGACCTGGTCATGGGGGCGCTTCCTGCCGCGAGTGGTCTTGGTTTGACCTCGGAAACGACCATCGATGTCCTGCAACTGCTGCCGCACGATCGCAAGAGTTATTACCACTGGATGGGTTCGTTGACCACTCCGCCATGTACCGAGGGGGTACGCTGGTTCCTGATGAAGGAACCGGTCACCATCTCCGCCAGTCAGTTGTCCCGTTTTCGTACCATTTTCTCCAACAATGCCCGTCCAGTCCAACCTCTGAACTCCAGAAATCTTTTTCTCAAGGGGGGGAGCGGCCCGGAAGGGGGACATTGAGTCTCATGGAGGGGAGATCGTGGTACAGGGGATGACCCGTTGACGCACTGAAAGGGGTGGACGATGAATGTGTTGGAAAACATGAAACTGAGAACCCAGATTCTTGGGTTGGTGATCCTGATGGTTGCCCTGATGGCCGGATTGTCCGGTTACGGTATTTTTCAGATGGGCGTGATCGGGAGAGAAATCAAGGGGGTGGCGGAGCGGGACATGCCGTTGACAAAGGTGGTGACCGAGGTGACGGCGATTCAATTGGAACAATCGGTCACTTTTGAACGGGTGTTTCGTCTTGGAGAGGTGATGTCGGCCAGCAAGCGGGCCGCGGAAGGGTTTGAACATGCCCAAAAGGAGTTCGCGGCCCTGGGCGCCCGGGTGGCCGAGGAGGTGCGCAAGGGAGAATCCCTGGCGGCACGGGCCGTCAAGGAGGCCGATTCCGCGGAAGAGCGGCGTGAATTCGAGGAACTGGCGGCCCATTTGAAAAAAATCGAGGCGGAACACGCCGGATTTGAAAAGCATGCCGAACATGTGTTCGAGTTGTTGCAGCATGGGAGCCTTCACGAGGCGCATGAGGCGGGTGAGGTGATCGAGAAGGAAGAGGAGGAACTGAACAAGGAATTGGAGGATTTTCTCGGCAAGGTGGAAGGTTTTACCGAACAGGCGATGGTGCATGCGGAGCATACCGAGGAAACGGCGTTTGGTTTGTTGATCACCCTGACTTTGATTGGGACGGTCATTGGCTTGTCGATTGGCTTCATGGTGGTGCGCTCGGTGTTGCGTCTGTTGGGGTGCGAGCCGTTCCAGATGCGGCAAATGGCCGTCATGTTGGGCAATGGGGACATTACCGGCAAGATTGAATCGATTTGTGGCCGAACGAATGCGACGGGGGTATTGGCGGATCTCTATGGCATGGTGGACAATCTTCGTCGGATCGTTGCCGAGACCAAGACGATTTCCGACAATGTGGCGGCGGGAAGCCATGAATTGAACACGGCGGCGCAAACGCTGGCCCAGGGGGCGACCGAGCAGGCGGCCTCGATCGAGGAGACCTCCTCGGCCATGGAAGAGATGGCCGCCAACATCCAGAACAACACCGACAATGCCCAGCAGACGGAAAAACTTTCTTTCCGGGCCTCCAGGGATGCGGGAGAAGGGGGCAAGGCGGTGGATCAGGCCGTCGTCGCCATGAAGGAAATCGCGATGAAGATTTCCATCATCGAGGAAATCGCGCGCCAGACCAATCTGTTGGCCCTGAATGCCGCCATCGAGGCGGCCCGGGCGGGGGAGCATGGCAAGGGGTTCGCGGTTGTGGCGGCGGAGGTCCGGAAACTTGCGGAACGCAGTCAGACCGCTGCCGGGGAGATCAGCCAGCTTTCCGCCTCCAGCGTCGATGTGGCGGAACGGGCGGGGGGGATCATCAACACCCTGGTGCCCGACATTCAAAAAACATCGGAACTGGTTCAGGAAATCGCTTCTGCCAGCAACGAACAAAATGCCGGGGCAGGACAGATCAACCAGGCGATCCAGCAATTGGACCAGGTGATTCAAAACAATGCCGGGGCCTCCGAGGAGATGGCCGCCACGGCGGAGGAGTTGTCGCAACAGGCGGAAAGCCTGCAACGGATGATGCAATTCTTCAAACTGGACGATTCCGTGGCGGGAGTTTCCTTGCGCCCGAGTGATCGCGGAAGCAAACCCCGTCCATCGGTCCCCCAGACCCGTTCATCCCGGTTGATCGCCCCGAAGGCCCGGACCGGTGCCGCGGCGTTGTCCGCCCCGTCGTTGGATGATCAGTTTGAAAATTTTTGATGTTCGTGGTTTTCTTCAATGGCCGTCGGGAGGGGGGCTTCCCGGCGGCTTTTTTTGTTGGGAGTGGACGGAACATTCCATTACAATCAAGATTGATCGCTCGATTCTTATCTTTGCTGATTGTGACGTGTATCGATGACGCGCAAAATTTTGATTGCAACCGACCTGGACCGGACATTGATTCCCAACGGTCTTCATCCCCAATCACCCCGGGCGAATGGCGTGTTCGAGGCCATCATTCGCCGCCCGGAGGTTTCCCTGGCCTACGTGACGGGGCGTGATCTGCGATTGGTTCAGGAGGCGATGACCGCCTTTGCTCTTCCCCGGCCCGATCATGTGGTCGCTGATGTCGGAACCTCCATCTGGACCTGGAAGAATGGGGAATGGCGCGGAATGCCGCGTTGGGAGGAGGTCATCGCCCCAGGATGGAACGGTTTGCATGGCGATGCACTTGCCCAACTCTTGCGGGAGGTCGCGGGTATCCGGTTGCAGGAGCGCCAACGTCAAGGTCGCTTCAAGCTCAGCTATTATTGGGATCCCGACGCCGACCCCTATGAACTTGTCGCCCGGATTGGCCGGATTCTCGCAGACCACGACCTGAAGGTTCATGTCGGCTTCAGCCGTGATGAAACTTCCGAGGATCGTTTCCTGGATGTCCTCCCCGCAGGGGCGGGAAAACTTGGGGCAGTGCGGTTTCTCATGGAGCAGGGTGGGTTTGTACCCGAAAGAGTCCTTTTCTCGGGAGATTCGGGAAATGATCTGGATGTCTTGGGATCCTGTGTCCCATCGGTTCTGGTGGCCAATGCCACCGACCAGGTGCGTCGGGATGCGCTGGCCTTGAGCATGAAAAACGGTTGTGGCGATTTCCTGTATCTGGCCCGGGGACGGTTTGGCATGAATGGTTGTTATGTCGCGGGAATCCTCGAAGGCTTGGCCCATTTCATTCCCGAGACTGTTTCCTGGATGGATGCACCATCATGAACATTTGACCTTCGGGGAGGTTGAATGACAAAGGCTTATAATTGAAAACTTTATGTTTTTGATGGCGACAGAAAAGCGTCGATGTCTTCATCCATTTCCCGCAGAAGAGAGAATACCGCCTCCTGGGTTTGCACACGGTTACGGATGATCTTGAAGAGTTCCGACGATCGAGCGAAACCGCGGCGGCTGTTCCAATGCGTGCGCAGAAAATCGGGGAAGCGTTCACTGCCAAGCCGACCCACCATCGCTTCCCAGCGTCGTTCCAATTCCTCCATTTCGTATCCGTTCCGCCCGTCCTGCCCCAGTATGGAGAAAAGGTAGTTCTTCAGAAGATCGGTCGCCGAAAGTCGAACCCCGCGGGCGTTGAATGTCTCGAATATCTTGTAGGCGTTGATTTCATCCGCCACCGTGATGACGGTGAAAAACAGTGTATCGCTCAGGGTTTCGACAAACCGCGCCAGCGCCATGCCAGGATCGGACGCCCCCTGGATATGGTCGCGCAAGCGTCGTTCGAGCCATTGAAACCCCTTGAGCATGGTTTGGGTCGAGGCTGGAAATCCCCGCTCGGGCGGATGATCGGACAACGATACCAGATAATCGCGGTAATAACCGTCATTGTGGCGATTGAGTGACAGTTTATTGCGGGATACGAGGGATACCGGGTCGAGATAGCCGATATAATTTGCCCGAAGTTGATTGAGCCTGATTTGATTGGGGTTTGCCGGTGAATCCTGGGGGATGAAATTTTTGAGCAGCCGCATTGCTGCCAGGACGATCAAACTGATGGTGGTGAGCCGTTGTTGTCCGTCGATGACATCGAAAGTTCGATGATCCTCTGTTTTCAGGACCAGATACCCCATATAATGGGCCGGTTCGCCACCCACTGGCAGGGTGCCTTGAATGTCGGTCCAAAGATCTTCCCATTCCTCCGTGCCCCATGAGTAATCGCGTTGGAATGATGGAATGCGATAGGTCAGCCCATTGCCCAGTAGTTGGCGGTAGGTGCGGTTTTCGGTATCGAAATGGGTGGTGGACCTCCCCATCGGCCCGGGGATGTTGGTCATTGCGTTGCCTTGGTGGCATGCACTTCGAGCAATTCAACCTCGAAGATCAAGGTTGCGTCCGGGCCGATGACACCGCCCGATCCTGTTTTGCCGTAGGCCAGGCTTGGCGGGACGAAAAATTTGAACCGGGCGCCGGGCTGCATCAACTGGACACCTTCGGTCCAGCCGGCGATCACCTTGTCCAGGGGAAAGGTGGTCGGCTCGCCACGTTTGCGGGAACTGTCGAATTCCGTTCCATCGATCAGGGTGCCGACATAGTGAACGGTCACCTGATCGGTGACCTTGGGTTTTTCACCCTTTCCTTCCTTGAGCACCTGATATTGCAGACCGCTGGGGGTTGTTTTCACTCCCGGCTTCTTGCCGTTTTCCGCCAGGAAGGTCTGACCCGCCGTGCGATTTTTTTCGCCCATTGCCTCCAGTTGCCGTCCCTTTTCCTTGTGGAAGGCCTCCATCATCTGCGTGCGCACCCGTTCCATCTCATCCTTGTCGAATTTGGCGGGACGACCCGCCAGGCGATCCTGGATGGCCTGCAACAGGGCCGGGTGATCCAGTTTCATGGGAAAGGTTTCGAGTTCCGCCGCCATGCGCCACCCCAGGAGATAGCTGAACTTGCCGACCTGATCCGCAGTCATGGCCGCATCCGTTTCCTGTGCGGTGGGTTCCTCGGACCATGCCATGGCGGGGGCCATCATCAGGGCTGCCAAGGCGATGACCGGTACCCTCTTGGTTACGATACGCATCCTGCTTTCTCCTGGCGTTGTTTCAGTAAAATTTCGGCCAATAAAAAATCGGCCATGGAATCGACATTGACCGCCTTCTCCGGTGACAAGACCCAGGGACGGCTGTTGGCGGAGCCGTAACGGCAATTGTCTACCATCAGGTGGTCGCGCCGCAGGGCGTAAATGGCGCCGCTGCGAATGTAGGCTTTGGGGGTCAGGTCCTGACGGCGGGAATTGGCGGGTTCGGGGATGCAGAAATCACAAATCCGGTCATCGACGATTTTTTTGATGCGCATCGGGTGGTGATCTTCAAGTTCATGCACGGCAATCACCGAATCGGCCCCGGTGGCGATCAGTTTTTCCAGGCAGCCGTCGATGTCTTCGACGGTTTTCATGGGGTTGGTCGCCATCAGTTCGATGACATACTCATAGGGGCGGCCCTCGCGTGCTTCCATCCAGGCCGTGGCATGTTGCATCGGTTCCAGCGAACTGGCGGTGTCGGTCGCCAGATGGGCGGGCCGAAGAAAGGGGGCCAGGGCGCCATGGGCGATGGCAACCCGTTGGATTTCCTCATCGTCGGTCGAGACCACGTAATGGGTGATCCAGGCGCTTTTCATCGCCTCGCGGATGGTATGGGCGATCAGGGGAAGTCCAAGGAGCGGGCGAATGTTTTTTCGCGGCACGCTTTTCGATCCACCTCGGGCCAGGGTCATGGCTAGGATTCGCGGTTTGGATTGGGTCATGACACTTCCAGGATTCCGGGTTCGACTCGATATTGATCCATGAGAAAACACATGGCACGGTTGAAAGATTGGCGCCGCGGTTTCTCTCCTGGACCGCCCCTACTGGATAACGTAAATTTCAAGACTTGGCAACATGGTTTCCATTTCGAAGGACGGGTTTCATGAACCGATCGACGCGACGTTCCGCCCTGTTTCTCGACCGTGACGGGGTCATCAACGAAGAAGTCAATTATCTGTACCGGATCGATGATTTTGTGTTCATCCCCGGTGTGTTTGAAACATGTCGCATGTTCCAGGATGCCGGGTTTGCGCTGGTGGTCGTGACCAACCAGTCGGGCATCGCCCGCGGCTATTACAGCGAGGAAGAGTATCATCTGCTGACCCGGTGGATGACCGGGCGGTTTGCGGAGGCGGGCATCTTTCTTACCGATGTCTTGTACTGTCCCCATCATCCCGGTGGCTCCGTTGCCGCATTCCGCCGTTCGTGTGGCTGTCGCAAGCCCGAGCCGGGGATGATCCTCGATGCGTGTGTACGGCACGACCTCGATCCCGCGACCTCGGTTCTGGTCGGGGACAAGTTGAGCGACATCCAGGCAGGCCGCAATGCCGGGGTCGGCGCCCTGGTCCTGGTCCACAGCGGCCATGAACTCGATCGGGAGGAGGTCCTTCAGGCGCACCATGTCGCCGAAAGTCTCGGGCAGACCGACCTTTTTCGCCGATGGTTTCTTCAGGACCGGTCGGGGAAGGATTCCACGGCGTCCGCCATGGGCGAATGATGGGCATCCGTCTTTGAAGATGTGGCGGAACGGTTTCCCTTGCGGCTTGTCGCTTGCGAACGCTGTTTGACGCGCTTTCCGGCGATGATCTTTTTCGTTTGTGACGAACCGGTTGTCCTGGCGAGGCCTTTGCTGAATGTTCCGGGTGACGCAAGGCCCGCCTTTGGCGTTTCACCGGAGGCGGACGGTTTGCCAGCGTTGGGCGCTGCGGGCAGGGATGCCCCGTTCGTATCGGCGGCGGGGGCCTTGCTTTCGGGCGGAACGGAGGGCGCCGTGGTATCGTTGTTTTGTGTGGTATCATGTCCCGGCATGAACGGGGTCCGCTGTTCCACCGGTTGGTCGGGGGTGCGCCGTTTCTTTTCGATCCATTGTTCCATCGCCGGCCAATGATCGATCACCTTGTCGGTATCGTAAAATAACGATTGAACCGAATTGAAGAAATCAACGGTCACCGGGTCGGCGCTGGTGGGGGTTTCGATACTCAGGCTGCGCAACAGTTGACCCATGTTGGCCAAAATTTTGTGCCGCGCCGCCAGTTCCTGGTAATGCTCGACGACCAGATTGTTCCGGGCGCTGAAGAGTTCATTTTCTACATCCAAAAGATCCAGCAGGGTTCGTTGTCCGATCTTGTATTGCTTGAAAAAGGCGCTGCGTACCTTCTCGTTTTCCTTGACCTGGGTGCTGAACAGTTCGCGGCGCGATTTGGCGGCAACCAGGGTTGCATAACTGTTGGCGAGGTTTTCCGTGATGTCCAACAGCGCCTTGTCCAGAAGGCTTTGCGCCTGGGCCATGTTGAAGGTTGCCTCCCGTTTTGCATGCAGGTCCCGATAGCCGGAGAAGGCGTTGAAGGTCATCTCGACCACGGCGCTCATCGATTCACTGCGTCCGGGGGAACCCGACAGGTGGGCATCGTTGTTGGCCGCCAGCAACAGATTGACCGCCGGAGAGAAGGAACTGTTAAGCGAAAGGGCCTGTTCCTTGCTCGAAAAATAGGACTCCTGGGCGGCAAAGATGGCCGGATGAATCCCCAGCGCCAGTTTGACCGCCTCCTTGCGATCCTTGGGGACCAGATTTTCAGGGAGACTCGGTTCTTCGAGATGGTCGGGTGGCGCAAAACCGAAAACCGCCTCGAAGGTGGCATGGGCCACCTCCTGGGTCGAGACGATCTGCGCCAGGACCGCCTCGGCCTGCTTGACCCGGGCCTGGGACTGGTTGACATCCGCCTTGGTCCCGGCGCCACTTTCGGCCCGGCGTTGCACCAGCTCCAGCAAGGCCTTGTGCGAGGCGACGCTTTCCTGGGCCGCCTGGATCTGTCCCCGGTTCTTCAGGACGTTCATGTAACTATCGACCGCACGCATCGCCATCGATTCCGATACTTCCAACACCTTCCAGGAGGCGGAACGGGCATTGGCCTGGCTGCTCAATACCTGATGCGTCGTGCCAAAGCCGCGATACAGGTTTTGCGTCAGGGTGACCCCGCGTTGCTTGGGATTGAGCCACCGGCTTTGGACTCCGGTCGCCTGGGTCGTGGGATTGTCGCTTTCCTCGCGGCCATTGGCGGCGCGAAGACTGATGGTCGGCAGAAAATCGGACATCGAGGTCCCGACCCGTTCCCGCGCCGCGGCAGTGGCATAGATGGCCTGACTGACCTCCGGGCGGTTGTTGAGCGCCTGGGCGACCGCCCCCGACAATTCCAGACAGTGACCCAAAGCGGGCGTCAGCATCGACCCCAGGCCGATGGCCATGCCCAGAAAAACAAGTGTCGAACGCTTCTTTTTCATCGATTTCTCACTTTCCTCCGCAACCTGTTTTTTCAACCGGACTCCAGTCACCGTCTTGGTCCTCCACCCACGGGCAATCGATTGTCCCTTTGTTCATAACAGGCTGTCCTTGTCGGTCTTTTCCTCCGGTTTTGTGTCGGCGGCGGGCTTGAGAGTGACCGGTTTCATCTTGTAGTCGGGCACCTTGAGACGAGAAATATGATCCATGACGGCGGTGATTTCCTCCGGGGTATACGCTTCCGCCTGAATCACCATCAAGGGATGGCCGTTGCGGCGTTTTTCTTCCTTGATCCATTGGAACTGACGCAGCAGGTAGTTGTAGTGCTGTCCGTAGAGCAGTTCAAACATTTTGGTACTGTCGCCGCTGCCGTCTTCCTTGTGGCACGAGGCGCAATCACGGTTGAACAGATTCCTGCCCAACTCGGGATTGGCCCCCGGACCCCTGCCGTTGTTGTCGGTCATGGCCATCGTTTCGATATAAGCCGCAACATCGGCCACGTTTTGAATGCCGCCGATCTCACTGGCGAGGGAGAAGCGGTACATCTCCGGATTGTCTCTGTTCTTGGAACGAATGTCCGCCAATTGTTTGATCGTGACCTCCTTGTATTGTCCGGCGATCTGCGGATATTTTCCTTCCTTGTCACCCCAGCCGTTCACCTGGTGGCATTTTTCGGAGCAGAATTCCTGGTAGACCTTGCGGCCATGGGCGGGATCGCCTTTAAGCGCCAGGGCCTCGTCCTTCTCCTGATTGCGATCGTTCCATTCGCCGAGGATGATGTCGAGGACTTTCTTGTTCTTTCCGGTACGCAGGCTTGGATCGGTCGCCTTCAGCATCGCCTGGGGGTTGGCCAGGATCGCTTTGCGATACATCTTGCGCGCCTGATCCGGTTTTTTCATCTTTTCGTAGACGACCCCCATGTTGGTCAGGGCCGCTATATTCTTGGCGTCGAGTTCCAGGGCATCCTTGAGGACTTTTTCCGCCTGGGCGTATTCCTTGGCCTGAATGAATTTGAACGCCTCACGGTTCAACTCCCGGCTTTGGGCTTTCTTCTTGGCCTCGGGATCGACGGCTGCCGCGGTGGCGTCCGGTGCAGCGGCAGCGGCAGCGCCATCGGCGGAGGCGTTGGGGTCGGCGGGAAGATCGACCGAACCACCCGCTCCTTCGGCCTCCCCGTCCATCGTTTCATCCTGTTTCCCAAGCCAGGGGGCCTTGGCAAATTGGGAAAAGGGGGGCGGTGTCTCCTTGGCCTCCTCTTTCTTGGAAAAGGAAAGAAACGCCCGGTCCACTTCAGGAACATCAGGCCGCCATCCCAGACAACCTGTCAACGTCAATCCCAAGGCCAACGAGGAAACCCAATACCGTCGCATCATAAAATACCTTCATCGATTCTCGTTGAAATGATGCTTCCGCCACAAACGCAGTGACCCGGAAGACAATTCACAAGGTGCTTGAACGCAAAAAACAAGCCATGAATGCCCATGGTGCATTGACATTCCTCAAGGAACAATAGTCCAGCATGCGCTCCATAATGGCGGAGAATAGAACATTTTCTTTGACGGATCAATGGTCTACTCATCCATCGGCGTGAAGAAACATGCCCGTTCTATGAATGCGTGTAAACATCGCCAAGTCTCCCGATGGTGTCGAGGAATCCATCGCCGGGGGTGGCTTCCAGGCTGGGATCCTGGGCATCGAACCCGACCGCGACCAACGCGGCGTCCGGATGGTGCAACGGATCCGGAGAGAAAAGAGGATCGCCAAATATTTGTTGGATGGTCGGATGAGATGGATCACTATCGATGTTGCTGGAGGAGAAGGGAATCGGGTCACCCGTGGCACAGAATTCCATGAGGTCCATGAATTGCTGTTCGAAAAGGGCCGGATCCATTTCCTTGGCCGATTCGATGGGAATGGAGGGAGGGACCGTGGCAGATTCTTCGGACCGGGGTTCCCTGGCGACATGCAAGGCCAGTTCCGAAAAGAGTCCCTGTTGACCATTTTCGCGGTCGAAGGATCCCTCGGAGAGGATTCTTGCCCCTTCAACCGGGGTTCCCAGGGGGGTCGTATTCAGGTCGATCGCGGTGATTCCCCATTGGGCCAGAGTGTTCAATTCACCCACGTCGGTGATGGCATCGGCATCGCCATCCTGCCACAGGGACAGACGGGAAAAATGGGCGTCCGCCGCATCGATGCGACCGTCGTTGTTGTCGTCCATCCGGGACAGGGCTTCCAGTCCCGTGGTCTCCTCTTCGAGGAAGAATTCGGAGAACATTTCGGTGACATCATCGACCTGTCCGTTGCCGTTGCGATCCATCACCAGGAAGCCGTCGCCGGGATCGATCCAGCCGGCGGCCACCAGACTGCCATCGGGGGACATGGCGAAGGGTTGCCCCTCGGACGGCATGTGGGTTGCCGTGATTCCGTCGCCATCGAGGTCGAAAACGAGGGGATCGACCATCAGTGGCAGATAGAAGGAATAGGCGGCGCCGGCATTGTAATACGAGTTGTTGGGACCCGTTTGAATGTCGGCATACGGGGAACCGACAACGGCATAGTCACCATGAATGGCAACGGAAGAGCCAAACTTGTCACTGCTTGCCGCAGTATTCGGGAGCAGTTGCGTGCTTTCTCCCCAGGTTCCTCCGGCGCTCTTTTCAAACACGAAGGCCGTTCCAGCGAAAGAATAATCATTATTATGGGCGGCAGGATAGCCGGCGATTATTTTTGACCCTTGAATATCGACCGATGTACCCAAACCACCGCCTTCACCGCCATCGAGAACATGCGACAACATGACATGTGACCAGGTGCTCGATGTCTGGCGTTCGAATACGTGGATCGACCCACTATCGTAAATGGTTTGCTCGTTTTCGTTGTCAATGTCATCAAGAGGGGCACCGACGACAATGATGTTTCCATCGATGGCAACCGATGACCCGAACTGGTCATAGGCCTGGCCATCGGGGGCGACCAATGTTTGAATTTCGGTCCAGGTCCCATCGTTTTGTCGCTCGAAGACATGGACCATTCCGACGTTGTCATCCGATCCAATATCCTGGTACGGAGACCCTACAACGGCCAGATTGCCATCGATGGCAACGGATCTCCCAAAATTTTCGTATCCTTGTGGCAGGGATGAGATCAATCGGGTTTCCTGGGTCCATGTCTCGCCCACCTTGTGGAATATATAGGAAGCACCAGCATCGTAATACATGTTTCCATCGATTTCCAGATTGACCTCCGGTGCGCCGACGATTGCATAATCACCGGAGATGCCGACCGACCAGCCAAACAAATCCTCCTCGGCGTTGTCGATCGGTGTCAAACGAACCGTCTCCGACCATGTTTCGTTGTCCAGCAGGTCGAAGATATGGACCGTTCCACCATCATATATATCCAAATCATAATTGTCATAACCTGGAGTTCCGATGATCGCGGTCGTGGTTCCGAGATCGATCGCATGTCCAAAATAGTCGTATCCATGGCCGGATTCGGGCCGAACTTCGGTCATGGCGGACCATTGACCATTTTCCTGAAGCCTGTACGCATAGACCGTCCCGGCCCCCTCGGCGCCATCGATGGTTGCGAAGGGGGTCCCGACCAGCAAAAATTCCTGGTTCATGGCGACATCCTCACCCATATTGAAATAATAGCTCTGCGATTCATGAGTGATTTTTTGCTGCGAAGAGGCCAGATTGATGGTGATCGTGACCGGATCGATGGCCCCCCGGGCATCGGTGACATCATAGGAAAAATTCAGAGATCCCGGGGAAAGAGTGTCCGGGTTCTGAATGATCCCCCGGACATGGGACAGGTCCGAAATTTGAAGGGTGTCACCGACATGCAACATGGTTCCATGAAGGACAAACGAAATAATGCCGGGATCGGGGAGTTCCCTCAAGGTGATGCTGATGGCATCACCGTTGGCGTCGGTTGGGACATGGAAATCGATCGGGCGCATCCAGATCCCGTTCGTGGTTCCAGGGATATACCCGAGTCCGGAACCGAGAATATCAACCCAGCCATTGTCATTGGATCCCATGGGGACGGCCTGGGTCCAGTCCCATCCCAGGTGCAGGACATGGCCTTCCCCCCGGGGAATCAGCGTCACCGTGCTCAAGGGTGGTTCGGTGGTATGACCGTAGAGGCTCAGCGCTTCCCCAGGGAGAGACGAGGTTGTCAGGTTTATGGTGTTGTTGTTGACAATGACTTCGGCGCTGTTGTTCACAAAATTTGTCCCCTGGGCATCGTCGCCCATGATCACGGTCAGGGGCGCCTCGCCGAGGCTGACATGCAGGGTATAATCACGATTGCCGTAGGAGGCGTCGTAAAAGGTGGTCGGATCCGTGGTCATGGGATCATGATAAAAGACCGACACCGCGACATAATAGACCCCCGATGAAGGGATCGTATATTCGAGGTAGGAATCCAGACCGCTCACACTGCCACTACCTTCGTTCGGGTTCCAGCTGTCATCGTTGTAGGCCAACCGTTGACCCGCGGAATTGTAGAGCCAAATCATGGTATCGACATCTCCACCGCCAGCCCATCCCTCACCACTGCCATGGTCGATGTCAAGAATCAAATTTTCTCCCGTTGTCAGAGAAAATTGATAGAAATCAAGGTCTGTATAGGCGGAAAGGTTTCCCAGGATCTTGACGGATGGAAAGGATGAATTTCCCAATTCCGGGTCCGTGGCGTATCCAAATTGGCTGCGTGCGATGGTTTGAGCGTTGGCAATGCTGCCGTTCGAGATCAGGGGGGAGGAATCGTTATCATTGACCGTTGTCCGGCCTCCGTAACCGGAAGATCCGGACGAAGGGTTCTCGGCAGAAACCAGATTCCAGCCAAAAATATCATTGAGGTAGACTGAGTCGTACATCGACACGAGGATGCCGCCGTTGTGGACAAAATTGGCGATGACCGACTGGGCATCTTCGGACAGGGTGAGGGACCCTTCCGAGAGACGGGGAATGACCAGGGCTTCTTGTCCTGCAAGCGCCGTGGTGAGTTCGGCGGCGGTGATTCCGGTGAAGGTCGATACGTTGTGGTTGAGTTGGGCCAGGGTTGCCTGGATCGTATCCGATCCCGAATCGGAGGTATCGTGGGTATCGACATAAGAGGGATTGTCGAATACCACGATGTCGAGCGGCAGTCCCTGAGACACATTGGCAATGTCGATGGTAATCGTCTGGTCCGCGCCACCATTCGGGGCGGTGTTGGTCGGTATGTTCAGGGTCAGTGTGGCGGGGCTGTCGGAAAAGCCGCCTGCGTCGCCCGCCTTGAAGGCAAAAGAGGCATATCCATCACCCGAGCCGTTGGTTGCCGGGGTGAACACCAGTTTTCCCGCAGCGATGTCGGCGGCGGTGACATCCTGGGTGGAACTGATGAGGCTGCCGTCCAATCTCAGAGTGCCGTTGCCGGGGGAGGGGGTGATGCGGACCCGGGACAGAGGGTCGTTTTCGGGATCGACAAAAACGAAATCGCTCGTTTGAAACACGTAGGGGGTGTTGTATGGGGTCGTGACCGTCTGGTTGAAGGAGACGGGGAGATCGTTGACCGGAAGAACATTGATCGTCAGGGTATAGGGGGTGGTCGAAAACGATGTCGGGTCGCCGACGGTGAAACCAAAGCTGGCGTAGGTGGTTCCGTTGCCGTTGGCTCCCGGGGTGTAGACCAGACTGCCCGCGTCGATGGCACTGGCGGAAATGACCTGGCCCGAGGTGACGGCCACGCCATTGAGGCGCAGGTGACCGGGGTTGGAGGATCCCGTGGTGATGGCTACCTGTTCATCGCCGTCGATGATGGAAAGACCGAAGTCGGAACTGCGAAAGGTGGTGGCGGTATCCTCGTTGGTGGTGACCGTTGTGTTGGCCCCGACCGGGGTGTCGTTGACCGGGGTCACGTTCAGGGTCAGGGTGTACCGCGTCGGAGAGAAGGCGGTGTTATCGCCGACGGTGAATTCCAGGCGGGCATAGCCATCGCCGTGGGCGTTGGCGGCAGGGGTATAGGTCAGGCTGCCGGCGTTCAGAGCGGCGACCGCGATGGTTTGTGTGCCTGTTATCTCGATGCCGTTCAAGCGCAAAAAGCCCGAGCGGGACGAGGCATCGACACCGATGGCCATCAGTTCATCCCCATCGACACCGACGATACCGAAGTCATGGCCGGTGAAAACGCGGGTGGAGTCCTCGGCCAGGGTCACGGCGCCACTGGTTGCCGTCGGGGTGTCGTTGACGGGGCGGACGTTCAACGTCAGGGTGTTGGACTGGGACGAAAAGTCCAGGCCGTCACCGACCTGAAACGTGAAGCGGGCCAGACCGTCGCCATGGGCGTTGGCTGTCGGGGTGAAACGAACCAGTCCGGCGTTGAGGTCGCTGATCGAGACCTCCTGCATCGCGGAAAATGGCGTGTCCCTCAATGTCAGGGTACCGCCGCTGTCGTTGCCAACGATCCGAACGGCCATCAGTTGTGGGCTGTCGCGGTCGGAAAAACCGAAATCGCTGGCGGAAAAGAGGTAGGGGACATCTTCGTCCGTGGTAATGGTGCGGTCGCTGCCTGTGGGAGGGTCATTGACCGCCGCGATGTTCAAGGTCAGGGTGTTCGGGGAAGTTGAAAAATCGCTGCCGTCACCGACCTCAAACCGCATGGTGACCGTCCCATTGGCATCCTGGGCGGGGATGTAACGGACAAGACCGGCGTTCAATGCCGCTACGGAAATTTCCTGCCCTGAGGTGATCCGGCTTCCATCGAGTGTGACATACCCGGAGGCAGGCAGTTCGGTCAGACGAATCGCCGCCAGCTCATCCCCGTCCAGGTCATGAAACCCGAAATCATCCTTCCTCAAGGTCAGCGGACCATCCTCGCTCAGAGAGACGCTGTTGTCGATCCCTTCGGGACGGTCGTTGGTCGGCAGGACATCAAGCCAAATGGAAAATGCCGTCGCATCGTATTCAAGTTGTTCTTTGACCAGAACCTGGAAGGTGAAGTGATCAAAATTCTCTCCATGATGGTTTTCTTGAGGTTCATAGGAGAGTTTTCCCGCGCCAATGTCGTCCAGAGTGATTTCCCGACCGGTCGTGATCGCTTCCTCGTCCAGATACAGGGTTCCCGAGGTTACGGTCTGTGTAATCCTGATGCGCTCAAGGTTTTGCACATCATCCGCATCCAATCCCAGTTCAAAAACCGTGAACGAATGTTCGGTGTCCTCATCCAATTCGATGTCCCAGCGCGTTTGTTCCGAGGGGATAAAAATGAATGACGGCGGCCTGGGTGATTCGGGTACGATCGGTTCCGGAGTCGGTTCCGGGATCGGTTCCGGAGTCGGTGCCGGGATCGGTTCCGGAGTCGGTTCCGGGATCGGTTCCGGGATCGGTTCCGGAGTCGGTTCCGGAGTCGGTTCCGGAGTCGGTTCCGGAGTCGGTTCCGGGGTTGGTTCCGGCTGGGGTTCGATCTGGGGATCCAACAGGGAGGGAAGATCGGTGGGGGCTTGAGGTTGTGTGGGAATCAACAACTCGGGAATGAGTTCAGGAATGGCGGTAAATTCGTTTCCTCCGACCAGGTCGGCGAGGGAAATCGGATTTTCGCCGGGGGTCGTCGGCAACAGATCGCCGATGGCCTCCTGAACGACCTCGGTCCCTTCAAAGGCCCCGCCGGTGCCGAGGAGATCGGCCAGATTGCCCAGATCCGCGATTCCAGGGGCAACGGGGGCGGGCTCGGTCCCAGGCCTTCCCGGTCCATCGGCAGCCAGTCCTTCCGCCGCAGCGTCGGGCGCCTCATCCACCCCCTCCCGTTCATTGGCCGTTTCCTGGGGTTCGGCGGTCGCTTCCTCGGTGGGATCTTCATCGACCCCCTCTTCTCCCTGGGCCTCTGTTTGTTCCCTGGGAGCGGAATCGCCTGCGGGGGTTTCCGGTCCGGCGTCGTTGGCGTTCCCCTGGGGGCGGTCTCCCGCCTGGGTTTCGTTGGTCCCCTGGTTTTCCTGGTTGTTGTCGTTGCCCCGTTCCTCCTTGGCCTTGTCGATGTCCAACTGGTTGTTCAACCGGTTGAGAAAACTGTCGGGGGCCTTGAAGACCGGGGTCGGGGCGCCGGCGCCGAACTGTACCTGGGTGGCAGTGTTGGGTTCGATCAGGGTGACGGTTCCCTGGCCCTTGGCGTCGGAGATGTCGAGAATGCCCGAGGTGTGGACCACCGTCGTCGAACCATCGTCGCCGACCTCTCCCGAAAGTTCGCTGCCGCGAATGCCGATGACGGCGGTGGGGGTCTTGATGGTGGAATGACGGCCCGCGTTCAAGCCAGAAATGCCACCGCTTTGAAAACTGAAGATTCCCTTGGTGACCGTCGCCTCGAAACCGCCCTGTTTGGCCTCGGGATTGTAGATGAACTTGTCGAGGACCGCCTGGGCCCCCTCGCCGAGTTGAAAGCTTGTGCCATCGGGGAAGGCCAGTTTGACCAAGCTCCCTTTCTTCGTGACCAGCACATCTCCCTTGTAAACGGGATCACCCTCCTTGAGGGGCCGTTCCACGCCGTCGGCCCCCTTGGCCATGACATCTCCCAACAACTTGCCAACCTTGCCGATGGCGGGGGTTGCCGTGGTGGAAGGGGCGGGGGTCGTTGCGTCGGGGCTGGTTACCGCGTCCGAAGATGCCTGGGCCGTGTTCGCGTCTACCATCGTCGGCCCCGCGACCATCGTGACCGCTGTGGGATCGGCCACGAGCAGGGCGTTGATCGTTTCCGGCATCAGCAGGGCGCCGTTGGGCGCCTTGAGAATCGGTTGGATGGCGGCATCGAAATACCCCTCCAGGGTCATGGCGCTGCCATCGGGGGCTGCGATCACCAGATCCCCCCCCTGGCGCATGTAGCGTCCACCCAGAAGGGTTTCCACGTCGGGAAGGGTGATTTCATTCTCCAGGGGGGACAGGTCCACATCCCTCCAACCGGCGTCGGGGGTGGAAGCCTGAAAATCGACGGTGGGAAAATGAATGCTCATGACATTCCTTAAAGAGGACATTATTATTATTATTTTACGTAAACCTCTCGACCCTTCGGTTCTTTAAAGAGATCGCCTCATGGGACCGGGAGGTGCCTGCACATCACGGATAGGGCCAAGGGTACAACATTGACTACTGGGGAAGCAAAAAATTTGCCAGACTGATACAGTCAAATACTCCAAGTCAAAAAGTTCTCAAGTATCGGCCTTGATCCAGTTATGATCAATAGCGTATTACTCATATAATCATCCAAACGTGAACATTGTATTATCTTTTGATAACTGTTTCAAGGAATCAGTTACAATGCCAATAGCGTTGCTGAACCATGAGGGAAAATCACGAGGAGTGGGTGTTTCCAGGGAGGAGCCGTCGCTGGTGACGTAATCTGCAATATAGTGTTTAACTTATTTTTGTAAGGGGGCAGATCAAGGGGAGCATGAACTGTTGAAAGGCAACCGTTCATGCGCTCCTTGACAAGCGTCATCCCCTGCTACATCGGGGATCCAGGGAACTGAAGCAAATCCTGGATTCCCACTGTAGCAGGGAATGATGGGGTCTGAACGGTGACGTTGAAAGGGTTCACGAAAAAAAGTTGATGTCTTCCATGGAATGATTCGCTCCGCTTGAACCACTGACGGCATCAAGACCTTCATGGCCTGGGTTGGCCTCTATGAAAGTATTCTGGGAATGACTCGTTTCCAGGGCAACCGACGGATCGTCCTGGTGCAACGAATCGGGAAACAAGAGGGGATTACCAAAAATTTGTTGTGTGGTCCAGTAGGTTTGTCCCCCATCGGAACCATTGGCGGGAAAAGACGTTGTTTCACCCGAGGAAGCAGATTCCATGAGAGTCATGAACTGTTGTTCGAAGAAATCCGGGTCCATATCTTTGACCGATTCGACGACCGGATCGGGGGTGGATGGTGGTGTCTGTGGTCCCTTGGCGACATGCAAGGCCAGTTCCGAAAAGAGTCCCTGTTGATCATTTTCGCGGTCGAAGGATCCCTCGGAGAGGATTTTAGCCCCTTCGACCGGGGTTCCCAGGGGGGTCGTATTCAGGTCGATCGCGGTGATTCCCCATTGGGCCAGAGTGTTCAATTCACCGGCATCAGTACGGGCATTGGCATCGGTATCCTGCCACAGGGACAACCGGGAAAACTGGGAATCCG
>JADGCV010000012.1 GCA_015228815.1 Magnetococcales bacterium
AATTAAGGAAAGTTACATGCCGATCATGCCACATTTGAAGCCCGAAAACTACGTGTCCCGTGATGGTTGCGGTTTAACCTATCTGGAAAAGGAGGGCATGCCCGTGGTTTTTGGCGTGCTGTTTGGTTCCCATGCCCGTGGCGATGCTACACCTGATAGCGACTTCGACCTGGTTGTGGTTTCCCCTCTTTTCGACAAGACCAACCACTGGGATGATACCGAACGCCTGTGGACCGCGACGGTCCATACCGATTCCAGGATTGAGCCCATTGGCGTTGGCGTGCGGCAATGGGAGGAAGATGACCGATGGCCCATCATCGAAATTGCCCGTCGCGAAGGCCAGATCATCGATCCTCATGAAAAAGGTCTTCCATGACGACATTCGCGCCTCCTCCCAACATCAACGCCCAATCGGACGACAATCGGGTCGGATTCATGTTTTTGTCGGGTCTTGGGCTGCTTTATGGGGCCTGGAACCTGGCGGGTGATCCGTCGGGGTTTAGAGGCGCCATTCTGTTGTTTGCGGGTGTGCCGGGTGTGTTGTTCGTCTTCCTGGCCATACGGCGGTTGCTTCGGCCTGGTTGTCGCATGATTCTCCGGATCAACCATGGTGGGGTTACCGACTTTCGCCTGAGCGAACAGGCGGTACCCTGGGAGGCCATTGTTGCCGTCGAATATCCCCGGGGGTGGTTGGGGTCGATTCTGCCAGCGGTGGTGCTTGTGCTTGAGGATGGAACATTCCCTCCGGATCGAACCTTGTGGTGCAGGGCGTTGCATGCCCTGCTTTCCCCGGTTTTTCCCGGACGTATGATCCTTCTGTGCGCGACGCTCGATGTCCGGTGTCGCGAAATTCATCGCACGGTTGTCCTGCATCACGAGCATCACTGTGCCATGATGTGATCCCCTTCCTTCAGGGGGAAATCCGGCGCATGAGTTCGGTTGCGATGGGTTTCAAGGTTTTCAGGGAAGGACCATGGCGCGAACATAACTCGGGATGGTTTCGTTCGCCAAACGGGAGTTCCTCGACCCGTTCGGCGAAGACATAGCTGCAACCCGATCCCAAACCTTGACGGGCGACATCGCGCAGGTCACGGTCATCCAATGGAAAGTGCTGGCAGACGGTCGGTCGCAGGGGGGAATGATAGATCATGCACAGATTGTTTTTCGACAGCATCGGACAGCGGTAGAGAAGCTGGCAACAGACCGCGCACCGGTTGCACCCGCCCTGACGCAAGGCCGCCATGCGTGCGAGGGTGTTGGGGCGGAATCGCACCACCAGAAAACGGCGGACCTTGCCCAGCAGAAGCGCCAGGCTGAAACGATGAATGTTCACAGGGGTCTTCCCACGTTGAGGAAAGGATGGATCGCCGGAAACTCTTGAAGACGACTTCGTCCATGGAATGGTCGGCGATGGTACCTTTTTATCGAAAAAAAGGAAACGGCATTTATCGAAGGATTTCGAGAATTCCAAGGTCCGAGGCCGGGGAGGGGCGGGGGAGGTCGGGAACAGGATGGATGGAGGGTGACGTTTCCGGATATTATGGAAAGCGGTGGATTGAGGTGTTGCGTGGTGTTTCATCGGCATATGAAAAGAGGGAGACCAGTTGATGCAGGCAGGCAATGAAGATGTCGCGCGGGGAATCCACGGTCGCATCGCCCGAGAACTTGATGTCAGGGAAGAGCAGGTGGCGGCTGCCGTGCAGTTGCTGGACGAGGGGGCGACGGTTCCTTTTGTGGCGCGGTACCGCAAGGAGGTCACGGGTGGTTTGAGCGATACCCATCTGAGAATGCTTCAGGATCGCCTGGGTCAACTGCGCGAATTGGAGGATCGGCGGGAGGTGGTTCTCAAGGGGATCGGCGAACAGGGCAAACTGACCCCGGAACTGGAACGGGCGATCCGCGAGGCCGAGACGCGAACCCGGATCGAGGATTTGTATCTTCCCTACCGTCCCAAACGGCGCAGCCGGGCGACGAGTGCCCGTGAAGCGGGTCTCGAACCTTTGGCGATGCACCTGTTGCACCATCCGGAGTCGGTGCCGGAGGCGGTGGCGGCATCATTCGTCGATCCGGGGAAGGGGGTCGAAAATGTCGCGGCGGCCCTGGAGGGGGCTTTGCACATCCTGACCGAGGTGCTCGCGGAGGATGCGGCGCTGATCGGACGGATCCGGGAAACCTTGTGGGAGGAAGGGATTTTGCAATCGCGTCTGGTCAAAGGCAAGGAGGAGGAGGGAGAGAAGTTCGCTGATTATTTCATGTTCGACCAGGCAGTCAGAAAACTGCCCGCGCACCGGGTGCTGGCGCTGTTGCGTGGAAAAAGTCTCGGCATTTTGCGCCTGGAGATTGTTCATGCCCGGGATCTGGAGGCCCGGGAAGGGATTCTTTGCACCGGTGAAACGATGATCGCCCGTCATTGGGCGATTCGTGATCAGGGCCGACCGGGCGATGGCTGGTTGCTGGAGGTGGTGCGTCAGGCATGGAAAAAAAGATTGAAACCACATGCCGATACCGATCTGACGCAACGGTTGGCCGAAATGGGGGAGGAAGAGGCGGTTCGGGTTTTTTCGGCGAACCTGCGTGATCTTCTGCTGTCGGCTCCGGCGGGGATGGTCGGGGTGATGGGGTTGGATCCGGGTTTGCGCACCGGAGTCAAGGTGGCGGTGGTGGATGCGACCGGCAAGATCATGGTCACCACGACCATCCATCCGCATCCGCCGAAAAACCAGTGGCAGGAGGCCAAGAGACGCCTGGCGCTCCTGGCGGGCGAATTCGGAGTGCGCCTGATCGCCATCGGCAATGGGACGGGATCGAGGGAAACGGAACGGCTGGTGGCGGAATTGAGGAAGGATCATCCCGAATTGCAGGTTTCTGGGGTCCTGGTGAGCGAGGCGGGGGCGTCGGTTTATTCGGCCTCGGAGTATGCCGCGCAAGAATTGCCCGATCTTGATGTCACGTTGCGGGGGGCTGTTTCCATCGCCCGGCGCCTTCAGGATCCCCTGGCGGAACTGGTCAAGATCGATCCGCGCTCGATCGGGGTGGGGCAGTATCAACACGATGTCGCTCCGCGGCGGCTGTCGCAGTCGTTGGAGGGGGTGGTGGAGGATGCGGTCAACGCGGTGGGGGTCGATGTGAACACCGCCTCGCAACCGTTATTGGCGCGGGTGTCGGGATTGAACGCGGGGTTGGCGGAAAACATCATCCGCCACCGGGATCAAAATGGTCCCTTTGCCAACCGGCGCGCCCTCAAGAAGGTGCCGCGGTTCGGGGCGAAGACGTTTGAACTGGCCGCGGGTTTTCTCCGCATCCACAATGGTGACACCCCCCTGGACGCTTCCGCTGTTCACCCCGAGTCCTATGAACTGGTGGAACGGATTCTGAAAAAAACCGGTCTTTCCCTGTCGGAGTTGATCGGCAACGCTCGGGCGATCGAAAGCATCCGCCCGTCGGAGTTTACCGATGCCCGTTTTGGCGAGCCGACGGTTCGGGATATCCTGAAGGAGTTGGAAAAACCGGGTCGCGATCCACGTCCCGACTTCCGCACCGCCTCCTTTCGCGAGGGGGTGGAGGAGATCAAGGATCTGCAACCGGGAATGATTCTCGAAGGGGTGGTCAGCAACGTGACCAATTTTGGCGCCTTTGTCGATATCGGGGTCCATCAGGATGGGCTGGTGCATGTTTCGATGATGGCCGACCGGTTTGTGAAGGATCCGCATCAGGTGGTTCGGGCGGGGCAGATTGTCAAGGTGCGGGTCATGGAAATCGATCCCAGGCGTCGCCGCATCGCTCTGAGCATGCGACTGGACGAACCGATGGCATCGGGCAATCCCTCTTTGCACCGCGAGGTTGCCGTTTCGGCGCGGCAACCTCGGGAAAAGGGAAAAACCGTCGCAACCTCCTCCACCGACAACGCCATGGCCGAGGCCTTTCTCAAGGCGGGACGGCAGAAGAGGTGATGCGGATCCGCTTATCCCCCTGGTGGGGTTTGGGGCAACGCTCCAGGGGGCTGACTTTGTGTTTCCAAATTAAATCCTATATGATTGCCATTTCTAATGAACTCAATATTTTCTTTGCCGATTTGACGCCACGCTCGATGTCCTTGATGGTTACGGATGCGTTCCTGGAATGAGATGTGATATGTCTTGCAGTGATGATGCTCGAATAGTAGGATACTTCTTCATCGGTGATGGACCTGTCAAATGTTTCGACTGCATCATTACCAAAACGTTCTACAAGCTTGCGAATATCTGTTTTTTTCGTTCTCTTTATCAATTCTGTTGCTGTATTCACGATGAACTTGGAAAGTTTCTCATCACCTTTCGCGGCGAGTCGCGAACGTAAAATCAAAGTCACCTTTTCTTCGATCTCGGAATGGAAGACTACGGTAAGATATTGAGCGAGATACGATTCGATGAGGGCGTCAGGATTGGAGGACAGGTTGGATCTGATGGCCTCCAGGGTAAGTTCTGTTCTGTCAAGATTGGACATTGCACAATTCCAGATTGGTTAAAAATATTTTGCGGCAATCTTTATGCGTTTCTTTAATATGTTCGTGTCACTTGTGTTTCTTGTGATACAAGAAACAAAATCAGAATCTTTTTTTAGTGCCTCAAGAACATCGGATAACTTCTCTGGCTTTCTCTTTGTGAGTATGGAAACAAAGACTGCATCCAATAGTCCATAATTCAATCGCTGCCTGTAATGGAATGGAGTCTCTCCAACAGAATCGATTATATAGTGACAAGCATCGGAAAAGGCATTCACGATTTTTTCAAAATCTGATATTTTTCTTTTTTCCTCCATGAAACCATTGAGAAAACCCTTCATTGGCTTGTTGTATTGATTGATTTTCTCGGAGAGGGCGATAATGCGCAAGACGAGTTCGACATCCCGCATCCGCTTGTCCGGCCTGTGCCGGCCCAGGATCCTCTGCCAGTCGTCATTGGCGTTCATTCTTTCGAGGGCATCGGCAAAGTCGCCATGGGCGACGCATTTTCTGATTTCCATGGGATTGAGATTGATTCCGCCTGTATTGAGACGTTCAAAAATGTGATAGACGCTTGTATGATCCTCCGGGCTTATTTGTTGAATGACGGTGGCCCGCATGACAGAATTTTCCAGAGCGAATTTGTCTTCCTCATCCAGTTGCGTGAAGCTCTTTCCTTCCCATCTGCTGGTAACACGCTTCAACTTGAATATCTTATTGTTGAATTGCCCTTTGAGGAAATAAACAATCGATTTTATTCGTTGCTGACCATCGATTATCAGGAATTTTTTGCTTTTTCTTTCTTTATACAAAAACACTCCAGGTACGGGAAGCCCAAGCAGGAAGGATTCGATCAACTTGCTTGCCCGGGTTTGGTCCCAGACATAACTGCGTTGAAAGTCGGGAACATCCAATTGGTTGTTGTCCCACTGCGTAAGGTATCCGGCCAGTGTCGTGTCCGCCGGATAGCTTGTGATTTCATAATCGATATCGACAGTTTCTTCTTCCGGGTCCTCGGTTGCGTCAATATCCCAGTCATCATGATCGCTCATGTTCGGATCCATGGTTGTGGCAAACTGATTGAAGACTGTCCCTTGAAATACGAGAATCGTCATATTGGTATCATTTCAGGAAGCAGCGAGTCAAGCGCGACGACAATGTGCCCGTCGCTACTGAACCCGGATGATCTTGAGGAATGGCGCTGGAACCGACCGGGCGTGGCGCGTGACCTTGACGCAAGGATGAGCCGTCTGAAATTGATATTCCGACAGTCGGAAGCAGGGTATTGTCATTGCGGTTCGACGAAAAATTGGCCACAATTGATGGCAGCGAGCGTTACCATTGTTTCTTCGACCCACATCGACCTGAAAGTCCGGTTATGTTTGGGGGGACGCTCGTGAACGGCAGCGTCCATCGCAGGTTGATCGGGAGAGGCATCGGGTCATGAAGAAGATATTGCAACGCTATGATATTTTTGCCACCATCATTTTTTTTCTCATGGCCATCCCCGCCGAATATTTCGAGGTATTTTCCCTCATCGAGGAACAGACCATCTCCCTCAGGCACATCCTCAGGCAGAACTTTGGCGACGGCGAGCGGATGCGTTTTCCCTCCGAGCAGATCGTCCTGATCAATACCGATGAGACATTTTTCAAGGAATACAAGAGTTTCCCTCTGCGGCGCACCGACATCGGCAAAATTGCCGAAAACATGAAGACCCTCGGCGCCCGGGTGGTGGCCATCGACCTTCTGATGGACTTTCCCAGTTCCTACAACGAGGATACTCCGACCGCCGCTTCATTGAAGAAGGCGGCTCCCGTGCTTCTGGTTTCCCAGGCCGACATCCATGATGGCCAGTTCATTCGTCTCAACCAGCCCACCCCCGAACTGGCCGCGGTCACCGAGAACGGGTATACCAACATCGGATCTCAAAGCAGCCTGGTGACGAGTCTGTCGCGGTTGAAGGTCTATCCCGAAATCGCCGACAAGGCCAAGGCTTGGCCCTATGCCATCAAGGCCCTGGCAATGTATCTGGGGGTCGAACCGGAACTGCTGCCGGGGGCCATCCGTCTGGGACCCGATCTGACGATTCCCATGGATCAATTCAACAACATCTACATCGACTTTCCCACCCTGCCGCCGGGCAGCCGTTTCCTGAGCCAGACTGCCGGTTTTTCCGCGCTCGACTACATCGACATCTCTGGAAAGAGCGAAGAGGAACTCTATGAACTGAGCTATCCGATCAAGGACCGGATCGTCCTGGTGGGGGATACCTCCGAGGTGTCCCACGACTGGTTCGACACTCCGGTGGGAATGGTCTACGGGGTCGAGATCATCGCCGACGTGATCCAGACCATGCTCAAGGGGGGGCCATTGCGTCCGGCCTCGGTCGCCCAGGAGGGGTTGCTGGCGGTGGTGTTGATGCTTGGCATGATGGCGCTCGGGGCCATCAAGCATCCCACGGTGCGGGTCCTGTTCGCCGTTGTCATCATTCTTTTCTGGGCGGCGGCGGTCACCATGGTCTACATCCATCAGGGGCTGGTCTTCTCGATGTCCTATGCCCTCATGGCCGCCATCATGAGCTTCATGGTCATCAACATGCGGTTCTATCTCCAGGAGATGAGCCAGAAAAAGATGATCAAGGGGGCGTTTGGGCAATATCTTTCGCCGAAGGTGGTCGATATTCTGGTCAAGGACCCTTCCAAACTCTCCCTGGGGGGGGAGGAACGGGTCATGACCGCCTATTTCTCCGACGTCGCCGGGTTTTCCACCATTTCCGAAAAGCTGACTCCGTCCGAACTGGTGTTGCTGCTCAACGAATATTTGACGGCAATGTGCGAAATCATCGCCAAATACGATGGAACCGTGGACAAGTTCGAAGGGGATGCCATCATCGCCTTCTGGGGGGCGCCGCTCGACCAACCCAATCATGCGACCCTCTGCTGTCATGCCGCCGTCGAAATGCAGCAATTCATGTTGCAGATGCGTGAACGTCTGGCGCGGGAAGGGCGGGCGGAACTCCGGGTGCGCATGGGGATCAACTCGGGGCGGATGGTGGTGGGGAACATGGGTTCCAAACAGCGGATGGACTATACCATCATGGGCGATGCGGTCAATCTGGCCGCCCGTCTGGAAGGGGCCAACAAATTCTATGCCTCCGACACCATGATCTCCGATGCCACCTACAACCTGGCCAAGGATGACATCGATTGCCGGGTTCTCGATACCGTGCGTGTGATCGGAAAGAAGGAACCCGTCACCATCTATCAGTTGCTCGGCAAAAAGGGTGAAGTGACCGGAAAAATGGCTGAACTGCTCGTTCATTACAATGCGGGCCTGGCCAAATATCGGGAACGCAACTATCAGGAGGCCATCACGCTTTTCGAAAAGGCGTTGGCGATCATTCCGGGAGATGGACCGGCAAAAACCTATCTGGAACGGTGTCAGGAATACCTTTCCAATCCGCCCCCCGCCGATTGGGATGGTGTCTTCGTCTTCACCTCCAAGGGATGAGTCCAAGGAAAAAAAGGTGCCTGGGCAGTTGTCGGGGTGATCAGGATTTGTCGGGCTACCTTGATCGCGGAGACCTCTAAGATGACAGTCCTTCCCTGGCATGACCGGATTCCTCGGACACGGATTTATCTCAGGCTTCCGGAAATTCTTTCGGCCCTGGTCCGCGTTTCCGGGGGGGACCGGCAGGACGAACAGGATGTGGCACGCTTCGAGCAGTCCTTCGCCACCATGATGGAGGTTCCCGAGGCGGTGGCCCAACCCTATGCCCGGACGGCGCTGCATCACCTGATCGACGTCCTCGGCTGGCCGGCGGGCAGCGAAATCATCATGACGCCGATCACCATTCACGACATTGTCAACGTGCTTTTGATCGCCGGCCTCAAACCGGTGTTCGTCGATATCGATCCCGGCACCTGTCAGATGGATCCCGAAGCGCTGCGACAGGCCATCACCCCGAAAACCCGCGGCGTCCTGGTGACCCATCTGTTCGGCCTGGCCACCGACATGGAGGCGATCGCCTCTCTGTGTCGCGAACACGGATTGACCCTCCTGGAGGATGCGTCCCACGCCTTCAATGCCCGCTGGAAGGGCAGAAGATTGGGAACGTTCGGGGATGCCGGATTTTTTTCCCTCTCTTCCCTCAAGGCGGTTTCGACGGGATATGGCGGGATGCTCATCGCCCGCGATCCAACACTGTTGGCACGGGTACGGGATCGGACATCCAAACTGCCCGGGGTGCGTTCGGGTCACCTGCGCGCCATATTGCTGCGCAACCTGATCGTCAATCTGGCGACCCATCCGGCCCTTTTTTCCTGGACTACCTTTCCGTTGGTGCGGTGGATCAGCGAACGCAGCCCCGAGACCATCCGCAAACTTCAGACCGACAATCCCCACGTCCTGCGTCTCGACCGGATGCCCGAGCGATGGTTGTGGCGGTTCAACGCCGTTCAGGCCCGACTGGGCCTGGCCTGTCTGTCGCGGATCGAGGAATGGGATGAACGGCGCCGGGCCAATGCGGCGCTCCTCCTGCACCATCTGTCCCCGGTGGCCCCGCATCGATTGCCGGTCCTTCCCGAAGGGGGGCACAACGTCTTCTGGCGGTTTCCGTTTCGCGCCCCCGAGGGGGCGGCGTTTCGTCGCTTCATGGCGCGTCGCGGCATCGATCTGACCACGACCCTTCTCCCTTGTTGTTCGGCAATGCCGATTTTTTCCGACATCTCCCGACCGACACCCCATGCCCTCCAGGCCGTCCGGGAGATCCATTTTCTTCCGGTCCATCCCACGATTCCACCCGAGCGGATCCACGATCAGGCGCGGGTGGTCCTTGAATTTTTGCATCAGGGGGAATGATCCATGGCCGTGATGAAATTTTTCCGCACTCTGCGCGAGGGTTCGCTGCCCACGGCGGCGGCTACCGCCATGGGTAACTTCTACAGCATGATGACCGGGCAACCCAACGGGGGGTCTCCCTTTTATGTCGCCTGGATCACGACCTACGGCTGCAACCGCAAATGCCTTCATTGCGACTGGGTCTGGTCGCGGACTTCGCCCGATGATCTGGCGCGTGAACTGACAATCGATGAAAAGATGGGGGTTGCCGATCAACTGGCCCGCTCCAGGGTCTGGGGGGTGACCATTTCCGGGGGAGAACCTCTGATGCTGCCGGGAATGCTCGATGTCATCAGGCGCCTCAAGGAGGGGGGAAAACGGGTCAATCTGTGTACCAATGGTGTGCTTCTTCCCCGGTTCGCCAGGGAACTCCTGGCGATGGACATTGATTCGATCACCGTCAGCATGGACAGCTTCCGTCCCGAGGAGCACGATCATGTCCGCGGCGTCCCCGGTTCCTTCCGCAAGTCGATGGCGGGTCTGGACGCGGTCCGCAAGCTGCGTGGGACCTCCGATCGCCCCAGAATGGTCATCAAGGGAATCATCGCCGCGCTGAACTTCCGGGAGATGCCGCAGTGGGTCGAAACCTTCCAGGAAATCGCCGACGAGGTGGAATTTCAGCCGGTGCAGAACAACCTTGTTCATCAGATCAAGGAGGGAGAGGACGCGCTGTTGTTCCGTCCGGAGCATGAAGAGGAATTTCGCCAGGTGCTCAAGGAACTGGGGCGGCGGTGGCCCGTATTCGATTCCCCTTATTATCGTTCCATGCCGGAATTTGTTTTCCGTCCACTGGAATTTTTCGATTCTGGAGGTTTTCGCTGTCTGTTTTTCTCCTCATTCTACCTGGAGATCAATCCCTATGGCGATGTTGGCAGTTGTCCGGGGCAGTATGTCCTGGGAAACCTCAGGAAGGAGTCGTTGACCGACATCTGGCGCAATCCGGCGACCTGCGAGCACCAGAAACATCTGCGTTCGAAGGAAAACCGCTGCCTGTGCTGGACCTACAACAGTGTCCTCAATCTTTATCTGCTCCCGTTTTACCGCCGTTCACCCTGGATCAAGGATTTTTGAACCATGGATCCCGAGACCTACCGTAATATGGCAGCGACCCAGGATGTCCATTGGTGGTTCCGTGGCCGACGGAGGGTTCTTGAAAAAATGCTTGAGCGTTGCTCCTTTCCGTCCGATGCAAGGATATTGGACGCAGGGTGTGGTACCGGTCCCAATCTGGGAATGCTGCAACGCTTTGGTGGTGTGTGGGGGATGGAACCCAATGATTTTGCCTTGGATGTGGCGCGAAAGACCGCCGGGGCCATCGTCGAATTCGGGACCCTTCCCGACAGGATTCCCTTCGCTTCACTGGAGTTTCACCTGATCACCCTGCTGGATGTCCTTTCCTGCTGCGAGGATGATGGTGCCGTGATCGAATCGTTGTCGAACCGCCTGGTCGATGGGGGATGGCTCCTCGTGACTGCCCCCGCCTACGATTTTCTGTGGTCGAGCCATGATGAGGCCCAGCATCACTACCGGCGTTATACCATTCTGCGCCTGCGGCGGTTGATGGAGGGGGCGGGTTTGCGGGTGGTGTTCGCGACCCATTTCAACATCCTGTTGTTCTTTCCCATCGCCCTGGTGCGGCTGTTCAAGAAGATGACCGGCCTGCTCCGGGGGGACGATACCGGGGCGTTGCCTCGCGAATGGATCAATCGACTTTTGTACCGGATCCTGGCCCTGGAAAGCGGTTGGATCGGTCGTTCGCGGGCCTTGCCGTTCGGGGTTTCCCTTCTGGTGATGGCGCAACGGGGCGATCGTCGTTCTTCGGGGAGGGACTCGGATGCACCCAAAGCTTGAAACGGAATTTTCCGCCACTCAAGCCGCTTCCCCTCCGGGCGATGAATCCGTGCAACCACGGCGCAAGCGTCCCCTTCTGTCCATCGTCACCCCTTTTTTCAACGAGGGGGAGGGGGTTCACCACTACTTCAGGGAACTTTACGCCCAACTGGAAAGAATCGCCGGCATCGATTGGGAAATCATCGCGGTGGACGATGGCAGTCGCGACAATACTTTGCAACTGTTGCTCGAACACGCCCACTGGGATGGGCGGATCAAGGTGGTGGAACTGTCGCGCAATTTTGGCAAGGAACTGGCGCTCAAGGCGGGCCTGGATCATGTCTCGGGGGATGTCGCCATCGTCATGGATGCCGATCTTCAGGATCCCGTCTATCTTATTCCCGGAATGCTCGAACAATGGCGTCATGGTTTCGATGTCGTGCTGGGGGTGCGCGAGGACCGAAGCTCCGATACCTGGTTGAAGCGATGGACCTCTTCCGCTTTCTACACCCTGTTCAACATGATTTCCGATACGTCGATTCCGGTCAATGCGGGTGATTTTCGCCTGATGGACCGAAAGGTGGTCGATGTCCTGTGCTCCATGAACGAATGCAATCGTTTCAACAAGGGAATCTTTTCGTGGGTCGGTTTCCGGACGACCTCGTTGCCGTATGTCCGTCCGGTGCGCCAGGTGGGCCAGACCAAGTGGAATTTCCTGCAATTGTGTCTGTTGGCCTGGCAGGGGGTGACCAGTTTTTCCGCCTTCCCCTTGAAACTGATGACGGTGATCGGTGTTTTTCTTTCAGGAGGCGCCTTTCTCTATGGTCTTTATCTGATCCTGGATACCGTCATTCTGGGCGGCGATGTGCCCGGCTATCCTTCGATCATGGTGACCGTGTTGTTTTTTTCCGGCCTCAACATGTTGGGTCTGGGCATCCTGGGCGAATACGTCGGGCGGATCTACTTCGAGACGAAAAAACGTCCCCCCTATGTCGTGCGCACCGTCCATCGGCTGGAACCGGGGGTGCAGCCGATCGCTCAGGGAAAAGACACCATCGCCGTTTCGATTCCACGCGCATGTGATCCTCGGGATCTCAACCTCTTGTAGACCTCCATATGCCCATTCACATGGAACGAGTGTTCCAAAAACCGTTTCCCGATCCCGATCATCCCCTGTTTGATCGTCTTTCGTTGTTGACGTTTGCGACCGTCGCGATCCTTTTCATGATGACGTTTCGTGATTATGGGTACTCCTGGGAGGAGCTTTGGCACAATGTGTGGTATGGCAAGGCCATTCTCAGCCATATGGGCACGTTTGGCGCGGATGTTCGGGCCGTCCGCTATGTCGATCTTCACTATTACGGCGGATTGTATGATTCGGTCATCGAGGCGATCGCCTGGCTTGGACCGTGGGAAGGGTTTACGGTCCGAAGGTTTGGCAACGGGATGATGGGATTGCTGGGGCTGGTCGGGACCTGGAGAATGGGGCGGATGCTTGCCGGTCCCCGTGGCGGGTTCTGGGCCTTGCTTTTGCTGGTGACCATGCCCGCCTATTATGGACACACGTTCATCAATGCCAAGGACATCCCTGTGGCCGTCGGCGCCATCTGGAGCCTGTACTTTCTGCTGCGGGCGAGCGTTGCGCTGCCGAATCCGGCAACCAGGGATCTTGTCTTCCTGGGAATGTCCATGGGGCTCGCCATGGGGGTTCGGATTGGTGGCATTGTCCTGATCGCCTTTTGCGGGATGTTGCTGATCGTGGGCCTGATGATGATGCCGGTGGCAGGACGTGGATTCTGGCGCACGGTGGCGTCTCTTCCATGGTTGCGTCTGCTCGGTCTGCCCATCGGCATCGCCGGACTGTTGATGATCGTCTTCTGGCCCGCCGTCTGGCACGACCCCGGGGTTCTCCGGGAGGCGTTCGAATCGGCGCGTCATCATGTCTGGGGGCGGACGGTGTTGCTCGATGGTTTGTACATCAGGGGTGACCGGCTTCCCTGGACCTATCTGCCGACCTACTTTGCCGTGACCTTGCCTGAGTTGTTCGCCATGATCGTTCCGGTGGCGACGCTTTGGGGAATCCATGGCATCATCGATGGTTGGCGGCGCGGGGATCGTCTCCGGACCCAGGGTTTGCTGTTGTTGCTGGTTTCGATCTATTTCACCCCTGTCTATGCCGTCGTCAATCAGACCACCCTGTATGATGGGATCCGTCATTTTCTGTTGATCGTTCCGCCGATGGCGGTCCTCGGCGCCACGGCCCTGACGGCCCTGTGGCGCGTGCCGCGGCATGGGTCATTCTGGATGTCGCGGACGGCGGCGGGACTCCTTGGCGTCTATTTTCTGTCCCACATCGTGACGATGGTCCGATTGCACCCGTATCAGTATGCCTATTACAACAATTTTATCGGTGGACTCCCCGGTGCGGACAAACGGTTCGAAACCGAGTATTGGATCACTTCGTACCGCGAGGCGGCATTCAAAATGGTCGAGCATGCCCGCAGGGAGGCGGTACGCAAGGGCCTCGATTTCGATGCACAAAAGTTCACGGTCGGAGTCGCCTATGTCGCCATCAATGTCACACCGTTTGTTCCCGCCAATTTTTCGGTCTTCGAAACTGGCAAGGTGGAGAACCCCGATTACATCATTTCCACGACCCGTTGGAACAGTGATCGTCAGTTCGACGCGCTGCCGACGGTGGCCCATGTGGCACGTTTCGGGGTGGTGTTCGCCGTCGTCAAGGGGCGTTAAGGGGGGGGACGGGCGGATCCTCCGGGCGTTGTTTCCGGGTCTGTTTTTTTCCATCATTCCAAGGCCGTTCCCCGAGTCCTCGAAGAACCGTCCTTTCTTTCTCGACGATGCCTTGCCCCCGGAATGGAATGGAATGGAATATATAGGGATTGAACGGGATCGAGGCATGACCCGTTCCATTTCCCCAAAGGGGAAATGGAACAAGGGAGGACTGGTGTTTCCAGGGGGAATCGATGGAAGGCAACCGTTCAGCCATCTGGTGCAATACCGGGTTCCAGTCGGCGATGGCGGGTTGACGAAAGAATGTGCAACCGTTTGGCCACCTGGCGCAACACCGGGTTCCAGTCGGCGATGGCGGATTGACGAAAGAGTCGAAGGGTTGGATACCAGGGCGTCTGATCTCCTTCGATGCCCCAGCGCCAGTCGGGAACCTTGGGCAGGAGGACCCAGGCGGGATGTCCCAGGGCCCCGGCCAGGTGAATGACGGCACTGTCCACGCCGATCACCAGATCCAGATGGGACATGATGGCGGCGGTGGCGGCAAAGTCGGCAAGCCAGGGGCTTAAGTCGATAAAATTGGGATGATGTGTGAAGTGAAGCAGATCTTCGGGTGGTTTGTCTTTCTGGAGACCGATGAAAAGGCAGGGAACCTTGGGGCAAAGGGTTGCCAGGAGGGCAGGATCGATGGAACGATTGCGATCATTGCGATGTTTGGGATTGCCACGCCATGCCAGCCCCACGTTTAGGGGGGGGAGGAAGCCATTGGGGTGATGGTGGGCTTTGTCGTCGGGGGGGAGAAGGGAGGCCGATATGGACACCTGGTGGGGATCGGCGGCAAGATAGGGGATCCTTCGCGGGATGGTTTCGAGGGTGGTGTCGAAGATCAAGGGCAGGCTTGCGAGTGGTGCCTGTAGATCGCATGGGGGGAGGGGTTGACCCGAGGCGATCACGGGGCCGATGTCGGGAACGGTCCGAAAGAGGGATGCGAGCGGCAGTGGGCATTGGACGATGACGGTTGTGCCGCGTTGCCGCGCCTGGGGAATGTAGCGGATGAATTGAATGTTGTCGCCGAATCCTTGTTCGCAGTGGAGCAGCAGGGTTTTTCCGGTGAACGCGCGGCCATCCCAGAGTGGTTGCGGGTGTCCGTGGTGGTGGAAGCCTTCGGTGTTCCATCGCCATTCGTGAAGGGGCCAGGCGGTGCGATAATCGCCCTTCAGGAGCAGCAGCAGACTTAAGGCGAGTGCCGCTTCGGCATCCTCGGGATCGAGGCTTCGTGCCTGGCGGAGGGCCTCCAGGGCTTCGTCGAAGCGTCCCTGGGCCTGGAGGGCGAGGCCCAGGTTGTACCAGGCCTGGGTGAAGGCGGGATTGCGTTGGAGGGCGTTGCGGAAGCATCGTTGCGCCTCGGCGTGGCGACCCTGATCGTGGAACACCATGCCAAGGTTGGCATGGGCCTCGGGAAAGTCAGGTTGTTGCCGCAGGGCCTCGTTGAAATCCTGGGCGGCCTCGTCGGGCCTTCCCAGGGCAATGTAGGCAAAGCCGCGGTTGGAGAGGGCAGAGGGGTAGTCCGGGTTCAAGCGCAGGGCCAGGGTGTACTGATCCAGGGCCTCCTGGAGACGACCCGATTGATGACAGGCGATGCCGATCAGGTTGGCGGTCTGGTGCGGTTGTTCCGGGGGGATCGTCAATCGGGATTGCAGATCGGAGTCCCGGCTTTGCCCGAGGGCCTGTCGGAAGCAGGCGATGGCGGCGTTCATCTCTTCTTGTTGTTGATGGAGGAGGCCCAGATGGACCAGGGTCGGGAGATGGTGGCGGTCGCGGGACAGGAGTGTCTGGTACAGGTGCCGGGCCTCGTGCCATTGGCCGGCGCGGTGATGGATGATGGCCTGGTCGAAAAGGGATGGCGGGGGCGGATCGAAGAGGGTGGTCATGGAATGGCGCATCCTGGTCGATGGTGGATCCGGGCAGGTCCTTGCCGTTTCTGGCCTGGTTGGAGCGGCATCGGCGGGTTGTTCAAGTCGATTGGCGATCCTCTTTTGTGGCCTTTGTGTTTGGACCTCTTGGGAACCGGTTGTCAATGGGATGAAAGGATTTCATGAACATCAATGCAAGTCTGGTCGATCAACGATTGACCGGAATCCTGAACGAAAATGCCGCATGGTTTTCCGATTTGTCCGCGGCGGATGATTCCCGGAAAAAATCGGCGGCCTTTACGATTCTGTGCATGTCCACCCTTCTTGGCGTTTCCCTGGAGGAGGCCCGCGAGATGGTGACCGATGGCGGCAATGATGTCGGGGTGGACGGCATTCATGTCGGTGATGTCGCGGATGGGGAATTCCTGGTGTCTCTGTTTCAGGCCAAATACAAAAAAAAACTGGACGGGACATCCCATTTTCCGGAAACGGAGGTCCGGAAAGCCATCAATACGGTGGCCATTCTGTTCGACCCCGCCAAGGATGTGGCGATGAATGACCGGATCGCCCCCAGGATCGAGGAAATACGCGCCTTGGTGCGCGATGGATACATTCCCACGGTACGGTTCGTGTTGTGCAACAATGGTCTTCGTTGGAATGAAATGGCCCAACAATGGATCGAGGCGGCCTGTTTTCCACGGGATCAGGTGGAATGGGTCCACTGCAACCATGACGGAATCATCGCGGCGTTGCAAAGGACGAAACAGGTCGATGATGGATTGCGTTTCGCGGGGCAGGCCCTGATCGAATCCTTCAATTTTCGCCGGGTCCTGGTCGGCAAGGTCCCTGTCGCCGAGATTGCCGGGCTGTTCGCGCGTCATGGCGACCGTCTGTTGGAACGAAACATTCGCCGTTATCTCGGGATGACTTCCAATCGGGTCAACCGGGATATGTTTGCGACCCTTGATGACCCGTCAAACAGGGAAAATTTTTATTTTTTCAATAATGGCATCACCATCATCTGCAAACAATTCAGACACAACGCCCTGCAAGGTGGAAATTTTCAGGTCAAACTGGAAAACATACAGATCATCAACGGTGGCCAGACCTGCAAGACGATCGAAAAGGTATTGAACGCCACGAAAGATTCGAACGTTTTCTCCAACGTGTTTGTCATGGTGCGCATCCTTGAACTGGAGTCCGACGATGCCACGCTTGTCCACGACATCACTCTTGCCACCAACAGTCAAAATCCGGTCGATCTTCGCGACCTCAAGTCGAATGACAGCCTTCAGAAACACCTTGAGATTGGATTGAAGGGGTTTGGTTTTACTTATAAATCCAAGAGTGGTGATGGAGTGGGGGGAAGCGAGGTCATTACCAGCGCGATCGTCGCCGAATCGACTCTGGCCATCTGGAGGTGCAAACCGCACCAGGCCAAATTCATGCGCCGGGAACATTTTGGCAAACTCTATCGGACCATTTTCGAGGATTTGAACGCCGCGCAGGCGTTGTTGGCGGTATTGATCTTTCGTTTTGTCGAAAACGAACGCAAACGACCGACAATGGACGTGCCTCCGGCTTTTCTTCCCTATGCCTCGCATCATCTGGCCATGGAGGTGGGCAGGATGCTCCTGAAAAGGATGAAGATTGGTTATTCGGAGGTTGATCATAAAAATTTTGATGAATTGAGATCAATCTTCGAACGTGAGAAAAGAAAATTCCATCGCGATGCCGTTGCCAGAACGGAAAAGACGTTGCAAGGGCTTTATGGAGACAGGCAACAATCCCTGCAACAATTGTCGGCAACGTTCAGGCGTGGTGACTTGAAATCATGAGTGGCTGGCGCGCCAAGGGGGCGAAGAAAGGCGGGGGTTCGCGGGGCGATGATCTTCGTGTGCAACAGGTGTCGGCCCTGTTGACCGAGGGCCGATGGGAAGAGGCGCAACGGGTGTTGACCGGGCTTTTGCTCCGGCAACCGCGCAATCCGGATCTTCTTCATTTCATGGGCATTGTCGCCTATCAGCGGGGACGGTTGCCGGAGGCTGCGGATTGGATGTCACGAGCGGTTGCCCTGCATCCCGGCTTTGCCGCGGCGCACAACAATCTGGGTCTTGTTTTCGAGGGGTTGGGGCGCCTGGAGGAGGCCCAGGGGTGTTATCTCAAGGCGCTGGCCTTGCAGCCGGGGCTGGCGGAGGGACACAACAATCTGGGCAATGTGCTGATGGCCCTTGGGCGAAGCGATGCGGCGGTCGAAAGTTTTCGGCAGGCGCTGGCCCTGAGATCCGATTATTTCCAGGCGCACAATAATCTGGGCAACGCCTTACTCGACCTTGGGCGTTGGGATGAGGCGGTTGCCTGCTATGAAAAGGCGCTCGTCCTCGCCCCCCGGTTTGCCGAGGCCTGGCGCAATCTGGGGAATGCCCGGCGCCACAAGGGAGATCATGCCCGGGCCGTGACCTGTTTTACAACTCTTTTGCAACTTTTGCCCGATGATCGCGGCGGATTGCTGGGGCTTGGGGCGTCACTGGCGGACCTGGGACGCAGGGACGAGGCCTTGGCCTGTCTTTCCCGGGGCCGGTCGTTGTGGCCTGGGGACGGGGCCATTCTTCTGCAACTGGGGCTCCTTTGGAGCGGGGAACGCCGCTGGTCCGAGGCGGTTTCCTGTTTCGAGGCGATCGCTCCCGCCGATCCGGAGCATCGGGAGGCCCGGTTCAACCTGGGGATCGGCTATCAGGAGTTGGGACGGTTGGAAGAGGCGGAGGCCTGTCTGCGCCAGGTGGCCGGGTGGCAGCCCGAACGGGCGGGGGTTCATGGCAACCTGGGGCTGGCTTTGCAGAAGATGGGGCGTCACGAAGAGGCTCGGGCTTGCCTGGAACGGGCCTTGGTTCTGGGGGGCGAGGAGTGCGGGATTCTGACCAATCTGGGATTCGTATGGCAGGAACTGGGGCGGATCGATACCGCCATGGGGTATTATCATCGTGCGTTGGCCGTGGATCCCGAATTCGCCGAGGCCAACTTTGCCCTGGGTTTGGCCCACCTTCTCCTCGGGGAATTCGCCATCGGTTGGAACTATTATGAATGGCGCTGGAAAAAATGGGATTTTGTCCCCCACGGTCGCCAGGAACCCTTGTGGGACGGCAGGGAGCTCGATGGACGGAGGGTGCTGCTTCATTGCGAACAGGGATTTGGCGACAGTATCCAGTTCATCCGTTGCGTGCCCCTTGTTTGTACACTAGGCGCCCGGGTGGTTGTGTTGTGTCCGGCACCCTTGTTTCCTTTGTTGTCGCGCATGAAAGGGATCGATTTTCTTTCGAGCCGTCCCGAGGAATTGCCCCGGTGTTCCTTCCAGGCACCCCTTATGAGCCTTCCGGGCATCCTTGGTTTGGACCCCACCGTGACGACGGTGACGGTACCGTATCTTGATCCCGATCCGGAACGCTGTCTTCGTTTTTCCGATCTGGGCCGTCTTCCTGGCCTGCGGGTCGGCATTGCGTGGCGTGGCAATCCCGGCCACAAGAACGATCGCAACCGGTCGCTGCCCGTGGCGCGGCTGGTTTCCTTGCTGGATGTGGCGGGGTGTTCGTTCGTCATCTTTCAGATGGACCCAACGGATGCGGAACGGGAATCGATGCGGTGCCGGGACAATCTGTTCGATCTGGGCGACCGGTTGCGCGATTTTGCCGATACCGCGGCGGCGATGACGTGGATGGATCTGGTGATCACGGTCGATACGGCATTGCTGCATTTGGCGGGGGCCCTGGGCCGTCCGGTGTGGGGCATGGTTGCCTTCGTCCCCGACTGGCGGTGGCTCCTGGGACGTGACGACAGTCCGTGGTATCCATCGTTGCGCCTGTTCCGGCAGAAAAAGCCCGGATGCTGGGATTCGGTCATCGAAGAAGTGAAATCGACCCTGGGATCGGTTGGTCCTTCCTTGATCCCGAGGCGAACGGAAAAAAAGGGGGCACGGGGGGATTGAATCAAGGCGTTTGATTGAGCCGTCTTGTCCGCGGGGCATCCTGTGCCTTGCACGGCATTTTTTTTTTCAGAAACACATGTTAGAATCGTTTTCACCAAAGGCGAGACGCCTGAGGGATTTTCGTTTGACAACCGCTCCACCGCCGACGTAGCTCAATTGGCAGAGCAACGGATTTGTAATCCGTAGGTTAGGGGTTCGATTCCCCTCGTCGGCTCCAATGGAAACAATGGCTTGCATGATTATCTGTGTTGCCCGCGCTTCCTGGAAGGAGATTGTCCCGTGAGTACCGCGATTGCGTTTGACACGTTGGCGTATGCCAAGAAACTCAAGGCCGCAGGCGTTCCTGAATCCCAGGCGGAAGTCCATGCGGAAGCCATGGCCGAACTGATTGAAGATCGGCTGGCGACAAAACAGGATTTGAAAGAGTTGGAAAATAATCTGAAGCGCGATATGAAGGAAATGGAGTTGAGGTTGAAACACGATCTGACCATGCGCCTTGGCGGCATGCTGGCGGCTTCGGTGGCCGTGGTGGCGGCACTGGTGAAGTTGCTTTGATTCCTGGGGGAAGTCGTCCGTGGCGTGCGTGGCTGTCGTTTGGCAAGACCTCGTGGTATACTCAGGTGGGTAATGGTCATTCTGGAAAGGAGTGCCACCATGACGACGGCCACTTTTGATACCTTGGCCAAACGCTTTGAATCCGCTGGATTCAGCGATCGGCAAGCAAGAGGAGGTCGTGGCTGCTCTTCCGCATTGACTTGAATTCCCTTGCCTGTCTCCAGGGCGAGGCACCATGTCGGGTGAACTTGATGAATGATATTGGATGGATCGGTTTGGGGATCATGGGTCAGGCGATGGCGTGGAACGTCGCGAAGGGGGGATTTTCCCTGCGGGTTTTCAACCGATCCCCGGACAAATGCCTTCCCTTCAAGGAAAAGGGCATTCCGGTGGATCGGGCTCCGGGGGGGCTTGTCGCGCATTCCCAGGTCATCGTCCTCATGGTGACCGGGCCCGAGGCGTTGGCGGAGATGATTCATGCCCTGACGCAACAGGACCTTTCGGGACGGATCGTCATCAACGCCAGTACCGTCTCCGTGGCAGCGACCGAAGCCGCGGCCCAGGCCGTCAGCGTCGCGGGGGGCGATTTCCTCGATGCCCCGGTCTCGGGATCCATGATTCCGGCGCAAAACGGGCAGTTGGTTTTCCTTGCCGGCGGGGAGACTTCGGTTCTTGATCGCTGTCGTCCGTTGCTCGCGACCATGGGCAAGGCCGTGGTCCATTGTGGTGCCGTGGGGGATGGGACGCGCATGAAACTGGCGGTCAATCTCATGCTGGCCAACATGGTCCATGGCCTCTCCGAAACGTTGGTCTTCGCCGAAAAGATCGGTCTGAAATTGACCGATGTGATCAGCGCCCTGCAATCGGGGGTCATGGCGGCCCCTTTGCTCAAAATGAAGGGGGACAGCATCATTGCTCGTGATTTCTCGGCCCATTTTCCCCTTGATCTGGTGTTCAAGGACCTCAACCTGATCCTCGAAGAGGCGGGGCGGCGCGGCGCGGTCCTGCCGGTGACGGCCATCGTCCGTGAAAGTTTCAACAGCGCCATGGCCCATGGCCTCGGTCGCGAAGACATCGGCGCGGTGGTGTGTGCCATCGAGGCCATGTCGGGGTTGGACCGTCGATGATCCAGAATGGTTCGTCCGATGTGTTTGTCTTCCGGAAGAATTGTTTTCCCCCCGGCGACGGTGGCCTCGTTGGTCATTCGTCTCGGCGAGGTTGTCGCATCAGGCCATAACCGCTGGCCCTCTTGGCTCCGAGTCCGAGGGTTTCCAGGGCCGTGATCAGCAGGTTCCCCGCTTCTTCAAGATCGATTTTGGACCCTGGTCGTTGTCGAATGGGAAAGGCGAATCGGCTTCCCTGATCCAGGGCAAGGAACAGGACCGGTACCGGACTTTCGGTTTCACTGGGAAAATCGGCCTTGTCCTTGATCGGTTGGGCATAATACCGGGGATGGTGGCAGTTGACGATATCGACCACAAGTCTTGGCCATTTCGTTGGCCAGGCATCCATGAAGATCAGGGCACCCCGACCGTTTGCCGAGTCATCGGGCGTTATTTCGGGTCCGAACCAGCGTTCGATTGTACGCGGGTCCCAGTCCTGAAGGACGGCCATGCGGCGGCAGACCCCCTTGATGGCCGATCCGGGCAACACCGGAACGCCACTGACCGGTTCGAACGTGAATCCGTTCTCGGAAGGGTGATCGTTGCCGAGGCCCATGGCCAGGCGCCATTCGACCTCGCCGAGCACCTGTTGCATGGACAATCGTTTTTTCATCCATTCACGCCGGAGCCGTTGTTCTTTCAGAACCATGTTTCCGGGGTGGTCCTTGTTTTTTTCTGCGTTGAAGTCGTCAACGAATGCGCGCAGCGGACCGAATAATGGACGGCGCTCGATCGTGCGTTTTCCCGTGTTCCATTGCCACAGAGGCAGATAACGGTCGAAGATCAGGCCGGCATTGCCACGTTTCGTCAGTTCCGGGGCCGTGGCCAACAGTCGGGACAGGGCATTGTCGTGGGCACTGATGCGATGATCGATGATGAGATCGGCGTCCATGGTTTTCATTTCGCTTTCTGGTTGGCCCAGAGTGCCTCTGCCAGTACTTTTGTCTGTTCCATCAAGACCATCGCCTCGTGTTGCATCTTCAGATACCCGCCGCGGTCGGCTTCGATACATTCTTTCAACAGATCCAGGAAGTTCGAGGAAGGTGTCCTTCCCAACAATCCTTCCGCGAGAATTTCCAGCATCCGGTCGTCACAGGGGTCGCCACCGCGGATCAGGTCCGCCACCACCATCACCAAACCCTGCGTTCGCAGTCGGACCGGCAGTCCGCGCACCCGCTGCACGGCTTTTTCCTGGTCACGTTTCCAGGAGGAGACCTTGTCATAAATCAGACGGTTGCGCTCTCGTTCCCGGAAGATGCCGTTTCCGTTCATGGTGTTTCTCCGACGCGCTGCCAATGACACAGGCCATGCCCCACGGTTTCGTTGCCGCCCATCTGCACGATTTCCAGGAGGTTCCAGTTTTTGGTGAGCGACTCCAGGGGGGGAATCTTGTTGGCGCCGGTGACGGCGCTGTGGGGAAAGGTTTTCTGTCGGCGTTCTCCCACGAACACGGCGAAAAGACACTCGGGCGGCAGATATTCTTCGTACCAGAGGTTGCCCGATTCTTCTTTTCCCGTCTCTTCGTTGTACCAGGTGTCGGTGGTTTTTCCCTGCGTCAGTTGGATGCGCGCCCGCACCGGAACCACCCGGTGCATGAGGTCGTTGAAATGCGCGTCGGGAATCACCGCAAGGTTGCGCTGCAACCGCTGCCGGGTGAACGGCTCCTGAACGGGCAGCAGACGGGAGAGCCATTCGGCGATTGTGTCCGTTGCCGGGGAGGGGACCACGTTTTCTTTTCCAACGTAGTGCAGATCCTCCAGGACCATGGTGCCTGGTGTGTTGTTGCTGGGGCACAGGGCATGATCCGTCACGGGCATGATTGTTTTCCAGTTTTCGGGCAGAAAACCAGGCAGCCCGAGGCTGAGCAAATCACGATGCAGGGTTTCCAGGATCAGGGGGCAGGTGACGTGCCGGAACGGTTGATCCATGGACCGGACCGGATAGGCCAGGAGCCGTCCTTCGGTAAAGAGGAGGCCCCCCGCCAACATCCTGGGTTTGTCCGCCTGTTTTTCCTCTGGGGATTTGTTGTTTCCGCGGTCGTCTTCCGGCGCTTTCAGAGTGGTTCCGAACAGTTGTTCGATGGATGCGGGATCCATGTCGGCATCTTCCCAGGCCTGGCGCGCCACCCCCTTGAGGGCGGACGCCGGGATGATGGGAAAGCCGGTGACGGCGTCCCGGGCGATCGGAAGATCCACCGCGCCCATGGTCCGACCGCTTCCCACATGAAGCGGCGCCAGGGTATGGATGCCGGTCAACAGGGTTTGTTTCCAAAGGCTCATTTGCGGGGCTCCCATTCTTCAGGTCCAAGACCAACCAGAACATGTCCAAAGCCGAACGCCGCATCCTCCTCCCTGGCTGCCGCCAGGTTGGCGTTGTGCAAGGTTTTCAAAAACTCAAGCCGGGCCGTTTCGTTGGCCCCCTTCAGCGTGAAATGGAGGACGCTGCCCGCCGGGATCATCCCGCGGGTGGGACGGGTGGTTCCCTGGGCCATGCGGTATCCGCCCACCAGGACCTGCCGTCGGCAAAGCCATGCCTGGGGACAAAACGTCACCCCCAGGGATCGGGCCGCATGAAACACGCGGGCCAGACGGGGCGGGTCCTTTTCCGTGCAGTCGGGTTCCTGGGGCCTTTCTGTTGCGGGGGGGCTGTCGGTCGGGTGGCGCAGGTCTGTTTCCGTCCAGTCGGTCGGGGTGAGCGGCAGCAGCCAACCGTATCCTTCATCCTGTTGCGCCAGGGTTTCAAGGTGGTCCCCACGCAGCAGCGTTTCCCAGGAGGGATGAAATCGTGGCGCGGGTTCGAAGGCGCCGAGAACCCGGCGGAATCCCAGTCCGACGACGCCCCGATGCAGGGCATCGACCGGGATCCGCGGCGCAAGTTCGCCCCGCAGACAGCCCAGAAGAACGGCATTGCCGCCAAAACGTAATGATTTCATCGTATACAGCATGCCATGTTCCGCGGTGCGCGTCCGCGGATCCAGGGCCAGGCCGGTATGGTCCTCTTCCTGGACGCCGGGGGGCAAGGGGGTATGCACATGGTCCTTCGAATGCCAGGTACCCTTGCCGGCAAGGGCCCACAGCAGATTGTCCGGCCCGATCCAACCGGAGAGGGGCTCCGACCAGTCTTCGTCGGGGCGGCCAAACAGCAGGGATTGCGTGGCATGGACCGCCGAGGTCAACCCTTCGGTCTCTTGCAGCCGGATGACCTTGGTTGGTCGTGGCGCCCGTTTTCGTTCCGGGTCGCGCAGCAGAAAGCGTGGAACCGGTACCCACGGGGCGACGACCGGTCCGTTTTCCGATTTCTGGATGTTGGCGATCAAGGGGCCTTGCAACTGCCAGCCCGCCGGGAGGCGATCGGGGCCCCCGATCAGTCGCTCCCGTTCGTCACGGGCGTGACGGGACCAGTCATCAAGATTCAGCGCCGGTACCGCCGATTGCAGCAGGTGGGTCCGCACCGCGCCTTGAAAGGCGAAGGGGGACGGAGGAAATCCGGAAGAGAAGCCATGGTCGTCGCCGGCGTTTCTTGTCCGGGGTTGCCCGAACAACACCGGTTCCAAGGGACGCAGCATGAACCAGTCGCGGGATTCACTCATCCTCGTCCTCCTGATCCGCACGCGCCAGGGCGCGGCAAAGGAGCAGTCCGTCCACACTGCGTTCCATGGCTTTTTCCAGGGACGTGTCCATCTCGCGATCGAACGCCTGCAGGATCTCTTCGGGACTGCGCTCCATGTCTTTTTCCTTGGGCGCGTTCATCCGGTCGTGTTTCATGAGGGACTCGGTCTGGTGGGCGATGCCCTCGTGCCAGAGGTTCAGAATGTCCGCGAACCCGGGCGGTCGGGCGCCATCCAGTGCCAGATGCAGCAATCCCGTCAGAAGCTGTTGGCGTTTTTCGTCCCGTTCTTCCTGCTTTTCCCGGTCCAGGGCGAGCCATGCCGCGGAAAGCGTGGCGGCATGGTCCCGCAGTTTGTAGGGCAACCGCCCCGGAATGACTCCTTTGGCAAAGCCGCTCCGGATCCGGTTCATGAGTCCGGAGGCGACACCCTGGTCCGGTCCCTGTCCCTGGCCGCCACTCCATTTCATGGCGAAGGTGGTCTTGACGCCGTTCCTGGAAAAGTGACTGGCCGCCACGGCATTCCGGTTCATCCGTTCCTTGGCGTGTTCTTCCAGAAGATGGTGCGCCTGGTGCAGCAATTCGGACATGGGGGTCTTGAAATGGGCAAAGACGATTCCCGCCGAAAGGGACGCCCCTTTTCCCAACAGTGGCACAACCTCGCCATTCGCCGCGGTGGGACGCCAATCGGTGGACTCTTCCTCCTCCGCGACATGTTTGGCCAGATGTTCCCGGAGTACCGGCAGACGGATGACCCGTGTCTTGGGGTCGGTGGCGTGTTCCTTGGGCAACGGTATGTGAAACCGCTGCCGTGCCGCCTCGGGATCGAAGGTGTCGTTGCGGGCGGCCTGGCTGTTTTCCTTCCGGGAGCGCCATCCCCAGGGTGATTTTTCATCTTTGGTTCCGAAACCTTGGGTATCGATGATCCATCCGGCGGAAAAAAGTTGGCGCAGCCGCGCGGCCAGGTTCAGGGCATCCGCCGCCGGGGCCAGACAGAGCAGTTCGTCGCCGCCGCAATAGATCAATCGGCCCCCGAACTCCTGTTCCACAACCCATGGCACGATCCGATTGGTGAATTCCGCCAGGGCGCGGCTGACGAAGGCATGCAGCGACGGTCCCATCAGACGGTGGGCGTCCAACAGATCGATCCATCCCGCCCTCTGAAGATGGGGATGCGTTTCCATTTTTTTTACGAAGTCCGGGTGGATGACATCCCGCCATCGGGCATGGATGCGTTCTTCATCCCCCAGCAACAAACGTCCCATGCCGTCGGCATCCATGGCGATCACCGCCAGCATGGTGGCGGGTCTGCCATTCAGTTTTTTGTCCGCCTTGTGCCGCAGATGCGCAATCTTCCGGGTCAGTCGTCGCAGCTTGTCGTGGTCCGATGGTGGACATCGGGACCAGAGAACTTCCGCCGTTGTGGGAAACAGGGTCAGTTGCGGGTCGTACTCCAGAAAGGTATTCCGTTCTTTTCCGCATGCCCGGCTCAGACGCGGCAGACCGTGGGGAAAGTGGCTGCGGGGAATTCCCGCGGCCTGGGCGGCATCGACCACGGCCTGCCGCTCCAGGGCCAGGTCGGGATCGACCGCGAGTTTGGCGAGAAATTCCTGGGCGGCGATGGCGGCGGTCGCGGGAAACGGCAGACGGATGGTGTCATCATGGTCGGTGACCGTGGCAACGTTTGCCGATATGCCGGCCCACAGAGGGTTGATGCCGGCCAGTTCAGTGTCGCGCCGTCCAGCAGGCACCAGAAAGCGTCGGATGGCGCATACGGGGCACAGCCGTTCATTCCCGCGCCGCTCCGGATCAAGTTTGCCATGACTCCAGAATGTTTTGGCCCGTTGCAGCATTCCCTCCAGATGTTCTCCACGCGCGGCGCCTCCCAGGGCGGGACGGACGCTGCACTGGGTGCAGGGGACGCCGCCGGGATTGAGGGTCGGTGGTTCGTGGCGGCGCTCCTTGGCCATCCGATGGAGAACCGCCAGTTTATGGTGGGTGGGGGCATAATCAAATCCCCGTTCCAATTGCAGATAAGTCAAATTGCTTCGACCGAATACCCTTCGTGCGCTTTCGTAGTTGTTCCAATCCTTGCGGGGGATCCAGGGTTCGAGTCGCTGCGCCCGTTCCTTCAGGGCCTCTTTGTCATCTTCGGGGACCGGCTTTTGGTTTTTCCAGTCCTGGCATGGCAGGGCCGGACCCAGAAGGCTGTTGGCATTTTCGATTCGGTCCGGTTTGATCCACGGAACGGCGCTCCAGGTGCAGATCAGGGGACAGGCATGATGATCCTTCCACTGTGTTTGCCAATCCACGTCGGGCAGCCCGAGCCTTTTCATCCAGTCGAACACCAGCCCGGCCAGTTCTTCCCAGCGGTTCTTCATGGCCTCTTCGGCCTTGGCGGCGATGGTTTCCAGGGGATGCAGGTGTGTCCCATCCGCGCCCCGGGGCAGCAGGGCGGTGAAGGTGTTGGGCAGCAGAGCGGCGTAGGTAACCGGATCGGCGTCCTGCGGCAGCCATTCCCGGTTTTCCCGTCCCAGATGGACATCCACCAGATGGTTGCCACGCAGGTCGGGATAAAGAATGGCGTCGGGTCCATAGTGCATGACGATGGGCCGCATGGCGTGCCAGGAAAGATCCGACAGCAGCATGGAGCCCATCCACAGGTCGCGTCCCGTCCGGGCAGTCTGGATGAAACGGCTCGCCGGCCCCATGGAAAACTTGAAAAGCCATGGTTGTTGCGAGGGCAGCAGTTTTTTATCCTCTCTGTTCACAAAGGCCAGGGACGAGGCCATGCGTGTGTGATCCCAGATCGAATGATCGGGGCAGCGGGTCTCGGCGGGCATTTCCCGCCATAAAAGTGGGTGATCGCCATTGCGCATCATCTGTTCGCGCAGGCACCGCCACAGGCGCATGAACCGGTCACGGTTGTCGCCGGGCAACAATCGCGCCGCTTCTTCCGTCGCGGCTTTTTCTTCGGCGTCATCTTCCAGTTCTTCCGTCGCTGCGTTTTTCGCCGCCGTTTCTTCCTCGGCGTCATCTTCCGGATCATGGTTCTGGAAAAAATTTTCTCTGACCTTCTCCTCGTGTGGCCTGACCTTGCCCTTGAGGTCAGTAACACTCCCAGGACGTACATCCAGATGCCATCCCGGCATCAACGGATGGGTGATGATGGGCGTGCCGGGCCAGTGCAGATTAAGATGAGGTTTTTCCCAGCGCGGAGGTGAAAGAACCGGTCGGTCGGCGCCCGCCAGGGCGCGATCGGGTTCCTTGGGCCAGGGGGGCTTTGGTTTTCTGCCTTTCTTTCCTTGTTCTTTTGCTTCCTTCTGCTTTTTTTCCTGTTTTTCGATGTATTCCAGTTCCTTCTCGTGGAAAATTTCCAGAAAGCGCAGCCAGTCCATGGCGGCTTTCTCATGTCCCCCTTTACTATGGAAATAAAACGGCTTGCCCGGAGGATCGTGAAGAAGCTGCATCACCTTCAAACGCCAGAATTCTTTTTCATCCACGGCGATTCATCCCGTTGCAAGTGCGTTCATGAAGTCATCCATGGCATTGGTGGCCGGTGGATGGAGGGGGCGACCCTGAAAGCGGATGGCGGCGGGAGGGGTTTCTCCGGGAACGTCGCCATCGAGGCGGAGAAAAAAGGGGTGAATCTTCTGACCCAGACGGGTAAGCCGCAGATGCAACAGGCTGCCATGGCGTTCCAGGGTGGTTTTTCCCGGTTCGTCGAAGGGAAGAAACATGACTTCGTTCTGGCGCATCCCGGGGAGGGATGTAAAGCGGAAGGTGAGCGGCAGGCCGAAGCAGGCCCGGTCGGGGGAGCGGTCCATATTCTGGCCGGTGTTTTTGTTCAGGGCAATCAGTTGTTCCTTGACCCGTTCGTAGTCGGGCTTGCGTCGCAGGCGGAAGGTTTGCAGCTTCAGGCCGCAGTCCGCCAGGGCCTGGTCCCACAGGTGTGGTTGATAGGCGCCCAGAAAAGGGCCGATCCGGAATCGTTGACCAAGATGGGGTTGGTGCGTGTCCGATTTGGCCGGTCCAAGCCATTGGCGGAACCGTTCCAGGGTGGCATCGAATTCCCGCCGCCATTGCGCCTCGTCCCGGCAGTTGGCCAGCAGGGGCAGTTCCGCCAATTCGGAAAATTCGCCCTCTTCCACCTGCCACTCCCGGAGGACCAGGCTGCCAAAACCTCGATGGTTGCGGCTTCCGAGACCTCCCAGATGTCCCAGAAGCCACCAGGAGGCGAGGAAGGCCTGACGCCAGCTTGAATCCATCGGTCGTGGAATGATGCAGCGCAGGTCGAATCGTGTACTGGCGGCCAGGGCGGTGCGGTTTTCGTTGCCCTTCATCACAAACGGATATCCCAGGTACACCAGACCGTTTCTGGTCTCCCTTCCCTGTCCCTTGTTGAAACGCTTCCGAATCGTTTCGGTTTCCCATTCCCAGTGTGTGTCCGGGGTTGGTTTTGGCGCCACGCTCAGGAGGAACGGCGCCTGTCCCGCCCCTTCACCCGCGCCGCCCATGAATCGATGTTCCCGGGTGAATCGGATGGTGTGGTCGCGACCTTGGCGGCGGACCGTTGGGGTCAGGATTTTGTTAAAGTCGGGATCGACCGCCCGATACCAGAAGCGGAGCGCCCCCTTGATGGACGGGGGACGCAATTCCGCCTTCCCTTCCGCGCCACCCAGAAACATGGGGGAGAGGATTTCGAACGACAATTTCAATCGGGTGACCATGGATAACGCTCCAACATGCGAACAAACCGTTGCCTGGATTCTCCTTGCCCGCTGCCGGTGGGCATCACCGACATCTCTTCCACGCTTGGCCCTTTTGTCGGGGACCAGTCGGTAAAACGCAGCAGACGCATGGTGCCTCCCTCGGGTGGTACCAGGAGATCGAGCAGATTGTTGGTAAGATCTTCGTGGTGGCTGGAAAGGATGATCTGGCGTTTGTCCTGGGGGTAGGAAGAGACGCCGGCAGGGACGTAGGCCAGTTGGCGCCACAGCAGCGATTCGCGGGTCAGATTGGCCAGATCATAGGGGGTGGTCAGATCGTCCAGAAGAATCACCCGGTGCGCAAGATAAGGGGTGACTCCCACATTCTGGGCCACAAGAAAAGCCACCGCTGCCTGGGCCTTCTGGCCGGTCGAAAGATGTTTAATCTCCCGACCATCCTGTGCCTTCAGTGCGATCGATCGGCGTGTCTTGGTGTCATCCTCGGTGGATGGCTCCATCATGGGTTCCAATGTCATGGGATAAATACCTTCGACCATGCTGAAGCGGATCAACACATCGTTGAGATGCTCCGTCAAAGACGTCATCATCGGTTTGGATGGGGTCTCCCGTACCTGATCGACACACAGGGCGAGCAGAGCGTCCAGACTGGCGAGTTCCGTCTCGGCCAACTCCAGTGCTTTCCGCTTTTCTCGGTATGCTTCCTGTTTGGTGACCGCCTGCCACTGGATGCGGAATTCGTGTTTGAATTGATTGAACTTTTTACGCAACTCATCCAACCGCTCCAGTTCCTCGGAAATTTTTACCTTGGCAAGTTTGTCCTCAATCTTCATCAACTCTTTTTCATGTGAGGAAAGATCCGTCTTTGCCGTGCGTCTGGGGGCCAGCCAATTTCTCAGGGATGTGGCGCAGTCATCGGCCTGTCTTTTTTGAACTTTGTCGAGTTCCTCAAAGACCCGGACAAGGAGACCCGGTGGGAACGAAGATTTCGTCTCATTCTCCTGGGGCCCGAAATTGGCTTTGGCCCACCGTTGCGCGTTTTCGGCCAGGGCGTCGAAAATTTCCAACGCTCCGGGCAACCCCGAAGATATGGCTTCGAAGTGCGAAACTTCTTCATCAAGCCTTGGGTATTTCTCTTTAATGTCAGTTATGGCACGTTCCAGATCGTTTTTTTGTTTCAGGAGCCGTCTGACCTCCTCGGACTCGGAATCCGTGCCGGCCTTGCGTTTTGCGTCTTCGATTGCCGTCTCGATCCATCCGGAGACCCGATCCATGAAACGTTCCGGGTCGTCGCGTTCCTTGTCGCGTTGGCGTTTGGGATAGTCGCGTGTCCACGCTGCCAGGGTGGAAAAATCGGTACAGTTCACCCATGCGGGCAGTTCGGGAATCCGCTGCCGCAACTCTGTATGGATGGGAGAGAATGAATCAACGATCAGGCGGTTCAACGTGTCGAATCGTGATGGAGCATCGGCGTTATTCAGGCACCGTCCGATTGACCTACGGGTGTCGGCAATTTTCTTTAGGTTATCGTTCATGACGCGGACCAGGTTGCCCCAATGCTCCGGCAGCGGTTCCAGAACATCCCGAAGGGTTTTCCCGGACGCAATCTTGTCAAACTGCCAATCTACCCGATCCTGAAAAAAACAGCTCAATCGCGCTTTCAGTTCCTGGTTGCCGGTACCGAGCCTGCCGTCGGGAAGCCCGACGACGAGATGACTCTTTGTTGACGTCCAGGATACGGTGCCCGGCACATCGTGGTCCAACGCCACCCTGGCCTCGATTCGTGTCTGGCGTTCTTTCTGCGCCTCTTCCCGGAAACCGAAGGAGATGCAGTCCTTATCACTACCGAAAGGGTGATACCCCGTCAAAAGAAGTTGCAACGCCGAGAGCAGACTGCTTTTGCCTGAACCGTTGAAGCCGGAAATGAGTACCACGTCGGCATCCAGATTCAGGGTATGGTTTTCGCCGACGAAGCCGCGAAAATGACTCAGGGTCACTTCTTTGATTCTGCGGATGGGGCTACTTTCCGTGCTCATGATGTTTTGTCCACTCGGGTTGCCTTGGTTGCGCGGTCCAGTATTTCCTGAATGAACGCTTCGCAATTGTTCGTGTGTTTTGGATTATCGTTTTTGAGATCCTGTTCCAGGGACCGCAACAACGCCCCGGTGGCCGTGGTTGTCGCGGCAGGTTTTGTTGTCTCGCCTTCTTTCAGGTTTGCCTGCATGCCGGTCCGCACCGTCTCCAGAAGGCTCCGCTTGTCTTTGACCGACAGGGGCGCATGGGAAATGGGCAGGAATCCGGGATCGAGCAGTTTTTGCAACAGGTGATCGCTTTGCGGTATCCGTTGATCCGCCGATTCCGCCGATTCCGCCGATTCCGCCGATTCCGCCGATTCCGCCGATTCCGCCGATTCCGCCGATTTCCGGGCGACGAACAGCAGAAATCTTCCTCGATGCCATTCCTGGTCACCGGGCCAGCGCATCACGGAGGAGGACAGATTCTGCGGCAGTCCATCCAGTTCCACGACCCCCACAACCGGTCGCATCATGTCCGCCTCCAAGGTTATCAATCCCAGGTGGACGAGCATGGCGTAGAGTTCCTTCCGCGGCGGATCATCATCCGTGTCCATGACGTCCTCCCGCCAGGACAGTCGGGCCGCCAGACACACATGACTGAGATACAGGTCGGGGATTTTCCAGAAACGTCCCGGCATGACAAAGGGCGTGTCCCCATCACGCGACAATCGCATGGACTCAAGGGTTGGTCGGCTTGTCATCATGACGCTCCTCTGGTCAAAGGAACAAGTCGTGCCCGTGGACCCGGCGGGGGCGAGGTGGCGACGATGTTTGGAAAAATTCCCGGCGAAAAACGTTCCGGCTTGTCTGCCCTTTGCAACAACTCTTCCGCCGAAATCGGCACGGCCCGACCGATGCGCAATGGCCCTGAATCGGAACTGTGTTCCTTCCAACGCACCCATTCCTGTTTTCCTGATTTCATTTCCGGGAGTACCACAAACCACAGGACCCGGCTTGCGGGCGCGACGGTCTCGGGCAGCTTCGTCGAGGTGATTTTCAAGGATACTTTGTCACTCCAAGCCTTGCGGGCCACCAGAATGATGTTCATGGGGTCGCTGGTCGGAGTGCCTTTGTCGATCAATGGAATCTCCAGGCCCAGGCCCGGGCGCGTACCGACGACAGCACTGCCACCCGTGACGTTCAGTCTGTCGCCCATCATGAGGATGAGAAAGAGCAGAAGGCTTGAAAGAAACACCGAATCTTCCAAAAACGGCAAATACCAGTCGGTTCCGTCCTTCAGGGGCAGCCGGTCGGGGTGTCTGACCGCGAAGGCATAACGCCACAGGAGCAACGGCCCCCTGGGGTCGATCGCCGCAGGTTGGAACAGTCCGGGAGCGTATCCGAAGTATGGCTGCGATCCGGGGTCTGGCCAACCACAGGCATGACGGGGGCAGACATGGTTCACCAGGTGTTCCGACCACAAAGAGGGACGGTCCGTCAGGTCGGATAACCATTGAAAAAAACGTCCTGCCTTTCCGGCATGTATGGCAATCAGCCGGCAACAGGCAGCGGTGAACAGTTTTTGGAAGAAAAGATCCGCCGGCATTTGGGACCCGTTGTGTCCCAGTTTGGAAGCATCCGTTCCCAGGAGAACATTTTTGAGCAGTGGCTCGATTCTTTGTTTGGGATTCGTGTCCTCTGTCGGGGCACTCCAGGCCTCCTGAAACGCATGCAGAAGTTGCAGTTGCACAAAACTAAGCGTCTCTTCGTAGGCGACAATGAAGGGGGCGTTGGGTTGATCGGCGGCTTGGCAGGGCGGGATGCCGCGGGATCTGCCATGTGTGTGGGTGGCGAATTCTTCGGCGATGGTGATGGTGGTGTGGCGTACCTGGGGTTCGTCACTGCCGAACCCCACGAACAGCAGGGCATATCGTCTTGCCCGGTCCCGCAACATGTCCTGGGCCCACTGCCGCTCGCGGAAACGTTGCAACTGCCGTTGTGTCAGAATGATTCGGGAGGCATCCCCGGTGCTCGAATAATCCCCGGCACAACCATTGATTTTGTAGAGGCGCGGAACTGGATTTCGGTCAAGGGTGTCTGTCCATGCCTCTCCTCCGCCATGCTGATAGCTTGGCAAATCGCAGATGACTCGCAACGGTGTTTGGTTTTGGGGGAAGGGGCCGAAACTTTGCCGAAATGCCTCTTCGATGCAGCAATCATAGTTGGTTGAAATGATCTCCGTGATCAATCCTTCGCGGGCCAGACAGGCCAGATAGCGATGCGCCGGCGTGGGACGCAACCCTGCGAAACTGTGGATCCCGGCGTGTTCACAGGCGGTTGTTTTGTCCCCGAAGATGGCAACCAGTTCGGCGAGCTGGTCCAGACGGTCGTCCTGGAAATCGTATGGAATCGACCCCTCTTTCACGGTGTTTGCCAGGAAGCGGCACAGTCCTCGACGCATGAACTCGGTGGTAGGTTTGAAGTCGAGATCTTCGTCACAGGTGGCCGAAAGACTGATACCCGCACCGACGAAAGGGATCACCCGTCCTTCAAACATGCGACGCAGCAGGCGGTTGAATCGTTCGTGCGTCTCCGGCGGCATGATTCCGGGTCTTTCGTTGATGGATAACGGAGTGGACCCGGACAGACACGTAGTCGTTTGCCAGGCCGTTTTGCGAAAGCGTCTTCCGCATCGTCGGGCATACAACCACAAATGAAATTCTTCCGCAAGGAAATTTTAAGTAGTTTTCTGGTAACCGATCAGGATCCCCTTGATTTTTCCCCGCTACCTCTGGGAGAGGGGCAGGGGACCGGCGCTTTGATGACCATCCCTCCAGCGAACACCGAACATGGATGTCACCTCTCAATCCCCTCCCATGCGGGGCGATGACTTCAAGAAGCAGTAGAGCAGAATGGATATGCTTTACAAGATGTAGTCTCAATCCCCTTTCATGCGGTGCGATGACTGCAAGAATTCTCAGAGTGGACTACGGCAAGCCAATGCCGGTCACATGTTTCAATCCCCTTTCATGCGGGGCGATGACTTCAAGAAGCAGTAGAGCAGAATGGATATGCTTTACAAGATGTAGTCTCAATCCCCTTTCATGCGGGGCGATGACTGCAAGACTTAAATGGTACTTGGAAATGAATGAAGGACACGTAGCGTCTCAATCCCCTTTCATGCGGGGCGATGACTGCAAGACGCCTTTGAGTCTGGCGTTGTTGGACGAGGCGACCGACGAGTCTCAATCCCCTTTCATGCGGGGCGATGACTGCAAGGAGTCCGTCGCCGGGACCGACATACCAACCCAGTCCGAGTCTCAATCCCCTTTCATGCGGGGCGATGACTGCAAGAAGTGGGCGGGTGGCGATCGGAATGACTTCGCGCGTCTGGTAGTCTCAATCCCCTTTCATGCGGGGCGATGACTGCAAGGATGGATCGTCCAGTCTCAATCCCCTTTCATGCGGGGCGATGACTGCAAGGCTATTGCGTGAGCAATAGCAGGTAAATCACTTTCCCAAGTCTCAATCCCCTTTCATGCGGGGCGATGACTGCAAGAAAAAATAAAAAATGGAGGGAAAAGGAAATGAAAATGAGTCTCAATCCCCTTTCATGCGGGGCGATGACTGCAAGAAACAGAAGCCCCCAAACCTGCACAAGGGGGCCTATTCCCCCCGTCTCAATCCCCTTTCATGCGGGGCGATGACTGCAAGTCGATGAAAAGACGAAACCGCACGATCCGAAATATAACAAGGTCTCAATCCCCTTTCATGCGGGGCGATGACTGCAAGTCGGGAGAATTCATTATCCTCGTCCGGTATCCGAGATATTGTCTCAATCCCCTTTCATGCGGGGCGATGACTGCAAGCCGGTCGAAATTAACGAGTTCTACGCCGACCATCCCCAGGGTCTCAATCCCCTTTCATGCGGGGCGATGACTGCAAGTCATTGAGGGTAGTGGGGGGGTAGTATCCGGGTTGAAATCGTCTCAATCCCCTTTCATGCGGGGCGATGACTGCAAGATCGGAAATAAGCTGCAAGTGAAAGTCGCAATAAAAGAAAGTCTCAATCCCCTTTCATGCGGGGCGATGACTGCAAGAGAGCAAGGTGAGAAAAATATAGTGTCAAGCGCAACATTAGTGTCTCAATCCCCTTTACATGCGGGGCGATGACTGCAAGAAAACATTGTGCCATGGATCAACAACAGTAAAATCATTATGTCTCAATCCCCTTTCATGCGGGGCGATGACTGCAAGTTCCTACACTGCATGCCATTAAGAAACAAGGAAAAATTTAACGCTTTTTCGTAACGTGTCGTGATCGGGCGTGGTGGAAGGGGTATGGGGTGTTCTTTTTGGAGGCAGTGCAAAAAAATATGAGACGAATCAATTGGTTAAAATTTTCGTAACCGGAACGGAAATTCGGCGTGAAAACGGTTACGGCGGGATGGCGGTGATACGAGGGTTTTGATCGGTTGTTTCGAGTCCTGGATTTCCGCTTTATGGTCAACCGCCGCGGGAATGACAAAGACGACGCATCCTGGGATGGTTTTGGTTTACATGGCATCCAGCCAACTCAGATAGGGTTGTTGTGGTTGGGGGATGGACGCCATGGTGAGGACACGGAGGGCCAGGACCCTGGGTTCGCCCGGCAGGGGACGGGTGATTCCCTGTACCCGCAACCATTCACCCGCGACCGGTACAGATTCTTTTGGAATTCCTTCCAGGACCACCGCCACCGGGGAGGCGTCCGCGGCACAGCAGGCGATGGCGAACCGATAAAGGACGATCACCCCTTCGGCGCCACGTTCCGGAAACCGTTTTTGCGCGTCCTCGTCGTTCATGAACGCCACCCGTCCCACCAATTCGACCCGCGCCTGGATTTCGAGAACCTCGTGAACATAAAGGTCGATCAAGGTGACGGGAAAGAATTCCCCAGGCCCGAGGCGCGATGGATCGTAACCGATCGTCCCCGGTTCCCGGGTTGGATCATAAACCCGCATCTGGATGCCGTTGCGCAGGTTTGCGACATCCAGGTTCAATGTCGTCACCCCCATCGCCACCGCCAGGAGCAGGGGGGTCCAATGGCCCGCCGTTTCCATGAGGAGGGCCAGGTGATGACGCCAGGGCAACCGGATGGTTCCCGACCGCTTGACCGGGGCGCCGACAAAGACGACCAGCAACAAAAACGTTCCCAGCCACAGGATGGTCCTCTGCGTATCGGCCAGATAGGCGCCATCCCGCCCCGCGAGGATCATGAACAGGAAAAAGGCCAGCCAACCAACAAGTCTGAAATCGTTCCAAACCGCCAACGGACGCATCACATCCACCCTTCCATGCCGAACATGAATAAATACCATTCGTCATACCATTCCTGGGGAATCAGGTGCAGCAACAGAATGTAGGCAGCGACGCCCAGGGGAATCACCAGGGCCAGACGAAGAATGAAGCCGGTCCGGAAAACGGTGCGGTACATGAGCAGCAGTTTGAGGTCGAGCATCGGTCCCAGAACCAGAAATGCCAGATGGGCATTCCGGTCGAATTCCACGAAACTGGCGGCGACGAAGGCATCGGCCTCGGAGCACAGGGAAAGAATGAACGACAAGGCCATCATCACTGCCGGGCCACTGACCTTTCCTTCCCCGATCCGGGTCAGATCCGACGGATCGATGAATGTTTTCAGCAGGCTTGCCAGAAAAACCCCGAAGAGAAAATAAAGCCCCATCTCCAGGAAATCATGCCGCGCATGGAGCAAGGCATGCTGTAACCTGTGGCGCCATTCCTCCCCTTCCGGTCCATGATGATCGACAAGGCAGGATGCGTCGGTACACGAGGTGCCGGGACCATGGGGCAACGGCAAGGGATGGGTCTGGACCGGGCCCGAAAGGAGCGGCACGATCGGAATCATGGCGCGGCGGTCCCACGGGGGAAGGCTTTGTGGCTGGTCGGGGACGAGTACCGGTTGCCGCGTGAAGAACAACAGGAAAAAGCCGATGACCATGGCCACAAGAACCCCTCCGAGGCCGCGCAACAACGGATAGAGGGAATCCTGATTGAAGGCCAGCCAGGTGCCCGTCAGGACGACCGGATTGACGATGGGCGCCGCCAACATCCACGCCACCGCGTGCGGCAGGGGCAAACCCTTGGACAACAGCCGCCGCATCACCAACACCACCCCGCACTCGCACGTGGGAAACAACGGCGCCGAAAGAATCACCGCCGGGATGCCAAGCCATCCCAGACGCCTGGCAAAACGGGGCAGCAGATACTGGGGAACGAAAATTTCGATCATCGCCGCGACGAAGGCCCCCAGAATCATGTACGGCGCCGCTTCCAGCGCGATGGATACAAAAAAGGTCGTGAAATTCTCCCGCCATCGGATTTCCGGGGGCATGTTGAGGCTGCCAAATGTGGGGGTCGGTGGCCCATCCCATCCCTGCCACAGGGGCTGAAACAGGAAGATCGATGAAAACCCCAGGATCAAGACCGCGACGATCCAGCGTTCGTGATCGATCTCCGGCGCGGGGGCTACCGGTTCCGGCCCAGGGGATGTGCCCGATGACCCGCGTTTTCTTTGGCTTGGTTCCATCATCTGTCCTCGGTGATCGTTCACCATCCCCGCTTCCTGCTGGAAGAGGGCTTTGGGTGCGGGCAAACAAAAATTCCATGATTCAACGATCCGTCGCAATCCTTTTGACGCGGCGCTTCGGGAAAAATGAACGCCATTCATCAGGGGGGGGGGGAAGCGACTCCTCCGCAGGTTCACTTTCCCCCCTGCGACGGTGGCATCGTCTGACGCATCTCCGCGCCGGGAACAGGGACGAACTGGACCGGCAGAGGCCACGCCCGCATGATGCCAAAGAGGATGCCGATACCCGCCAGGATCATCCCCCCCAGCTTGATGATCATCCGCAGTTCGAGTTCCCTGATTCGTGTTTCCGCCTTGGTGTCGAGTTCCTTGAAACGTGTTTCCGCCTTGGTGTCGAGTTCCTTGAGGCTGGTCTGCATTCTGGCATCGAGTTCTTTGATGCTGGTTTGTGTCTTGGCGTCGAGTTCCTTGAGGCTGGTCTGCATTCTGGCATCGAGTTCTTTGATGCTGGTTTGTGTCTTGGCGTCGAGTTCCTTGATGCTGGTTTGTGTCTTGGCGTCGAGTTCCTTGATACTTGTTTCCAATTTGGTATCAAGTTCTTTGATACTTGTTTCCAATTTGGTATCAAGTTCCTTGATATCTCGTTGCAGATCGGAATGGACCTTCTCGATTTTAAGGTCAAGTTCCTTGATATCCCGTTTGAGGCCCGCGTTGATTTCGGCCAGGTCTTTCCTGGTGGCCAGTCGTTCCTCGATCAGGCTGAAAAAGGCTTCCGCCTGGAGGGCTGCCTGTTGTTCCGTCAACCCGGCATCCTTGAGTTTCCGGACATAGGCATAGGTGTCGAACGCGGTGGCATTGCACATGATGGTTTCTCCTTCCATGGGACAAGTTTACAACACTGCCTTCGGCAACGTCCATTCCCGATGTCTGCCGGCCTGGGGCCATGGGTGCGTTGTTTCTGGCCGTTGGTCCATTCACGCCGATTGAATTTTTTTCGGTCCCGGTCGGCGGTTTCCAGGTACAAACGATCAAAGGTTTTTTCCTGGTTGAAATCAAGAGCCGCCCCGGTCGTCTGACCGGCAATGCCGGCGTGTGGGTCTGGATCCAGGAGGGTCGGGAGCATGTGTACGACAACCCGCTCCTACTTGCCAACCGCAAGGCCAGGAAACTCATCGCTTTGCTGCGCCGCCAGAAGGCGTTGTCGGATCGCACGTTATTTCTTGAAGCGCTGATTTTCTGTTCCGCGGAGGATCTCGAATGCGATCTGGATCAGCATGCGCGCACCGGGGTGTGGCTGAGAGACCGGGAAGTCGAAGGGGACAAGCCGGGTCGTCAGGGGATCCTCCATGCATTGACCAAGGCGCTGACTCCGGAAGAGGTGCGGCGATTCCAGCGCATCGACCGCTCCATGGCCAGGAAGGTCTGCCGGGGCCTGGAAAAGGCAGGGATTCGCCGCGCCAACACGTACCGGCGGGTTGGCCAGTACCAACTGGGCCATCTGCTGGCCGAGGAGGACTTCTACCAGGAGTGGGAAGCACGGCATGTCACTCTGGAGAAAATCTTCCGCCGGGTGCGGATCTATTCGGCTTCATCCAGGGAGAAGGGCACCCGGGAGGCCATCATCCGTGCGGCCCGGCGGGAGTTCCAGATCCTGGAAGGCATCGAGCATCCCGGGATTCTGCGCGCGGAGAACTATGTCGAGCATGAACTGGGGTTCACTCGGAGTTGTTGGAGCGTTTCGGGGGTGATCTGCTTCGGGCGTTCAACCATTTGGAGGAGCACGGCATTTCCCACCGGGACATCAAGCCGGGCAATCTGGGCCTGGTGGCGTCCGGCAGCAAGGGCAAGCTGCATCTGATCCTGTTTGATTTCTCCCTGGCGAGGATCCCGCCGGACAACATTCGCGCCGGCACGCCGCCCTATCTGGACCCGTTTCTCAAGGATGCCTCGCGCCGCCGGTGGGATCTGCATGCCGAGCGCTTTGCGGCGGCGGTCACTCTGTACGAGATGGCCACGGGAACCGTTCCCAAGTGGGGCGACGGCAGGAGCGATCCTGCGCTCCTGAGCTGTGAGGCGACCATTGACAGCGCGTTGTTCGAGCCTTCTCTGCGTGAGGGGTTGAGCGCATTTTTCACCAAGGCGCTGGCGCGTTCGGTCAAGAATCGCTTCGACACCTGCGAGGAGATGCTCAAGGCGTTCAGCCAGTTGTTCCGGGAGGTGGAACGGGCCGAACGCAGTACGGGCGCAGGCCACGCCGGCGATTGGGCCACCCTGCCGGAGCCGATCTCCCTGGAAACCCCGGTGGTGTTCCTGTCGTTCAGCGACCGGGCATTGAGTGCCCTTGAGCGGATGGATTTGCGGACCGTCGGCGATTTCCTGGGTGTCCATATCGACGGCCTCTCCCGCATTCGGGGGGGGGGACGTCAGACCCAGAAGGAGCTGACCCAGGTCCATCGCACGCTGGCGCCGCGTTTTCCGGAGTTGCATGTCACCGGCCCGCCCCAAAGCGGCGATGGACGATGCCTTGGCCCCGGAAGCGGAGGTGCAGAGCGTTGACCTGTTGGCCCGGCAGTTGATCCCGGCTCCGGCGCGGGCGGGTTCGGACGCCGAGCCTCGCGTCCTGGAGCTGCACCTGGGTTTGAAGGATCCGGTGGCGGTTTTCTCGACTCAGGCTCTCTGGCCCGGGCAGGCCGAGATTGCCGATGCGGTGGGCGTGACCCGGGGGCGGATCAGCCAGATCGTGGGCAAGGCGCGCACCCTCTGGGCCAAGCGGATTCCATCATTGACGGCGCTGCGTGGGGAGATTGCCGAACTGCTGAACGGGGCGGGCGGCGTCATGACCCTGAGCGAGTTGAGCAATGCGGTGTTGGCTTTGCGGGGTTCCGCCCGGATGGCGCCGGAGCGTTTTCGCACCGCCCAGGCGGTGACCCGGGCTGCGTTGGAGGTGGATCGCGGCATGAAGTCGCCGCGTTGGATCGAACGGCGCGGCGACGGGCAGGTGTTTCTGGCCCAGGACGAGGACGACCGGGGGCAGGAGCGGGCCGACTATGCCCTGAGGCTGGGCCGCGCCGCCGATGAGCTGGCCGGGCAGGATCCTCTGCCCACGCCGTCCCGGGTGATGGAGCGGCTGCAAGGGGAGCGATCGCCTCGGGATATGGCCCTGCTTTCCACCGCTCGTTTGCTGAAGCTGGCCGTCAGCGCCTCTCGCCATGCGGCCCTCTCCAGCCGGTTGGAGATCTATGCCGGTGATTACCCCGGGCGAGTGGGCGCGTATTCCGGATGGGTGGATTCATGGACTGCATGAGCGGCCCAACGCATGAGGGCGAGAGAATTTCATGATCAATGCCGCGACATTATTGAAGGATTTGAAAGGGCTGCTGCCCGGTCTGGAGGAGGATATCCGCGCCCGGCTGGAGGAGATGCCCGAAGAGAAGGCGCGGCTGGTCTGCAACAGGCCCTGGCCCTGGCGGGTTATTTCATCAGCATGAAGGAGAACGAGGGCTGGTCTGCCGAACGACTCACCCCCCTGCTGGCCGGATTGCTGGAGTTGTTGCCCTGGCTCAAACAGTGGCACAATGCGCCGGATCCCACCTTCGATACCGGCATGGGGGATCACTTCGCCGGATTCATCGACGAACAGTTGCGCGAACTGAAGATGACCGAAGCGAAGGTGCGATCCTGGTCTCCACCCCAGACCGCACGCCGTCGAGGAGGGAAAAGGAACATGTCATGAACATTGCCAGGCATACCGACTATTGGCGTAAAGGGTCCGGAGGCGATTGGGAGGCGGCAGAAATTTTGCTCGAAAAGGGCAAGATACAGCAAGGTCTGTTTTTTCTGCATTTGGCCATGGAAAAACTGATCAAGGCCCACGTCTGCCGGATCACACGGCAGCTTCCTCCAAAGAGTCACAATTTGATCCGCCTTCTGGAACTGACGGGACTCGACCCCGGCTTGAGCGAAAAAAGACTGTTGTTGGAGTTGAACGACTTCTGCATGGAGGGGCGCTATCCTGATGAACTGGCACCGCCACCATCGCACAAAGAAGCATTGGCCATTCTGTATCGAATCCAGGAGGTGCGCATATGGTTGCACAACCAGTCGTAGAAGCCGTGCAAAATTACATCAAGGCTCTACAGCTTGCTGGAATCGCCGTTGATTTTGCCGTCCTTTACGGATCCCATGCACGAGGCGAAGCAACGGAATGGAGCGATATCGATGTGATGGTGGTTTCTCCGCTCTTCGACCAGGAGAAACGTCGTGATGACATCAATCGTCTCTGGTACGCCACGTTGGAGTCAGACACGCGCATCGAGCCGGTTGGCGTAGGCACAAGGCAATGGGAACTCGACGATGGTATCCCCCTGATCGAAATCGCCCGCCGCGAAGGCCAGATCATCCACCCAACATGACCTGGGAAATCACAACATGACACTGATCAAGGAACTCATCGAAATACCCGAGCGGGTTCACAAGGGGGATTTTGTCCTGCGCCTTGCCGAGGGGGTGGAGCGGGCCGACGAGACCTTGCGTCATTACGTGGTGACGCCTCAGCTCAAGGAGCGCTTCGACCACGCCATCACCTTCGTCAAAAGCGCAGTGGACAACCAGGCCAGCAAGGCGGCCTATCTCCATGGCAGCTTTGGCAGCGGCAAATCCCACTTCATGGCGGTCTTGCACCTCCTGCTTCAGCACAATCCCGATGCCCGGGCCATCCCTGAACTGTCCCCGGTGGTGGCCAAACACGATGGTTGGCTCACTGGAAAAAAACTGCTCATGGTTCCGTACCACATGATTGGCGCGATCAGCATGGAGTCGGCCATTCTGGGAGGGTTTGTCCAGCATGTGCGCAAGCGCCATCCGGAAGCGGGCATCCCCGGCGTTTACCTGGCCGAAGGGATCTTCCGGGATGCCATCAAGTTGCGCGAAGAGATCGGCGACTACGGGTTTTTCCCCATGCTCAACGGCCCGGTCAAGGAGGAAGGCGACTGGGGAGCGTTGGAAGTGACATGGTATCCCAAACGATTTGACGAGGCATTGAAACAACCTCCCGGGGGTGAGCTGCGCACGGCCCTGGTCGGCGATCTGGTGAAAAACATCTTTACCGCCCATGCCAGTTTGGCCGCGACCCAGGAGGAGGCCTTCGTCCCTCTGGAGGAGGGCCTCGCCATCATCAGCCGTTTCGCCCGGGGGCTGGGTTATGACGGGCTGATTTTGTTTCTGGACGAGCTGATCCTGTGGCTGGCCAGCCATGTGGCCGACCTGAAATTTGTCAGTGCCGAGATCCAGAAGGTGATCAAGCTGGTGGAGTCCGGCGATGGCCAGCGCCCCGTGCCCATCATCAGCTTCGTCGCCCGTCAGCAGGACCTGCGGGAGCTGGTGGGCGAGCACATGCCCGGGGTCCAAAGGCTCTCCTTCGCCGACACCCTGAAATATTGGGAGGGGCGCTTCGACATCATCACCCTGGAAGACCGCAACCTGCCGTTGATCGCCGAAAAGCGGGTGCTGCGCCCCAAATCCGATGCCGCCCGCGCCCAACTGCAAACCGCTTTCGAGACCGCTACCAGGGTTCGGGAGGAGATCCTCTCCACCCTGCTCACCAGCAACGGTGACCGGGAGATGTTTCGCCGGGTCTACCCCTTCAGCCCGGCCCTGGTGCAGGCCCTGGTGGCCCTCTCCTCGGTGCTGCAACGGGAACGCACCGCGCTGAAAGTGATGATCCAACTACTGGTCAACCAGAGGGAGACCCTGGAGCTGGGTCGGATCGTGCCCGTGGGCGACCTCTACGATGCCATCGCCGACGAGGCCGAACCTTTCACCAGCGAGATGCGCCACCACTTTGAAAACGCCCGCAAGCTCTACCGGCAGAAGCTCTTGCCCATGCTGGAAAAGGATCATGCCGTGCGGGCGGAAAACATTGCCGATCTGCCGGTGACCGACGTCAAACGTCGCGCTTTTTTGACCGACGACCGGCTGGTGAAGACCCTGCTGCTCTCGGCCCTGGTTCCGGCGGTGGAGTGTTTCAAGGGTCTCAACGCCTCGCGCCTGACGGCGCTCAACCATGGCAATGTGCGTGCGCCCATTCCCGGGCAGGAAGCGGGCATCGTTCTGCAGAAATGCCGCAAGTGGGCCGGACAGGTGGGCGAGATCAAGATCGGCGACGAACCGACCAACCCGACCCTGTCGGTGCAACTGACCGGCGTGGACATCGAAACCATCCTGGAAAAGGCCCGTGGTGTGGACAACCCGGGCAGCCGGGCCAAGAAAATCCGCGAGATTTTGTTCGCCGCCCTGGGCATTTCCGATTCGGACGCCCTGTTCGGGGTAGAGGTCGTCCACACATGGCGGGGGACCTCCCGAGCCCTGGACGTGGTCTTTGCCAACATTCGCGAGATGGCCGACGAGACCCTCAAGGGTGGCGAAGAGCGTTGGAAGGCCGTCATCGACTTTCCCTTCGACGTGGCGGGGTACACCCCGTTGGATGACCTGGCCACCCTGGAGCGCTTCCGCAACCGCAACAAACCCAGCCGCACCTTTTGCTGGTTGCCGTCCTTTTTCAGTCGTGAGGTGCAGCGGGATCTGGGCTCACTGGTGGTGATGGAGCATGTTCTGACCAGCGACGATCGCTTCCGCGGCTATACGGGCCATCTCTCGGAAATCGAACGCGCATCGGCCAAGAGCCTGATGGACAACCAGCGCAGCCAGCTCAGGCAGTATGTGCAAAACTGCCTGGAGGGGGCCTATGGCATCACCTTGGCGGCCCCCGGAACCCTGGATGGAGCGCACAATCTTGCCGACCACTTTCAGTCCCTGGATCCCACCTTCCAGCTCCGCCCGCCGGTGGCGGCCAATCTGAAGGGTGGCTTTCTCCATTTGGTGGAGCAGGCCCTGGGCCATCAGTTCCCGGCCCATCCCCGGTTCGAGGCGGAGATCAAGGCCGCCAACCTCAAGCGGGTGATGGAAGAGGTCATCCGGGCCATCCAGTCCAGCGAAGGGCGCGTGGGCGTGGAAAAGCCCCTGCGCTCGCTGATGAAGCAGATTGCCACCCCCCTGCTGTTGGGCGAAATGTATGAAACCCATTTCGTGCGGGACACGCACTGGAAAACCCATTTCGAACGCAAGATCATCGACCACGGCAGTCTGACCACCGTGTACCACCTGCGGCAATGGACCGACGACCCCAAACCCATGGGGCTCCCCACCGTTGCCCAGAACCTGTTGATCCTGCTCTTCGCCCAGCAGACCAACCGGGTTTTCATGCGGCACGGCATGGTGATTCAGCCCAATCTGGAACGCATTCCCGACGATGCCGTTCTGCATCAACAGATATTGCCGGAACAGACCGCATGGGAACGGGCCGTGGATCGTGCGGGATCCATTTTTGGCATTTCTGTCTCACCTCTGTGCAATGCCGCCAATGTGGTCAACCTGGCCCAGGAGATTCAGAACCGGCTGGCCCTCCATCTGGAGCCTTGCCGCCGTTTGGCCAAGGCGCTGGGAGAACGGAGCCAGGCGCTTTCTCTGCCCGGGGATGCTGCCCGCAAACAGAGCGCGGATTCCGTGCTCGCTCTGCTGGAAAAAATGCGCCATGTCGAGGCCAATGCCCTGGTGACCATTCTGTCCGAGTGGGCGATCCCCACCAGCAAGGAAAGCCTGGGCAAAAGCCTGAAGAAAGCCGCCGATGTTCTGGCCTCCCTGAATGGCGCCGAATGGGACATTCTGGAGGTGGCATGGGGATTGACGGACGAACGGCAAACCCTGGCTCGGGCCAACCGGGCCAAGGTGATCGACGCCCTGTCCCGGGACGAACTGGTGGTTTCCCTGGGCGCTGTGTTGCGGGAGGCACGGAACGAAGCGGTGCGATTGTTGGGGCTACCAGCCAAACCGAGGCCACCCGTTTCGCCACCGGAACCGCCCATGGTCATCCCGTCGGGTCCGCGCGGTCGCAGGATTTTCGCGACCGTATCCCGGCAGGGGGTGGCCAGGGCCGAGGCCAAACGGGTTTTGCAAGGGATCGAACAGCAACTGGACCAGCACCCTCATGCCTCGATGACCATCGAAGTCCGCATCGAAGGGGAAGAGGAGTAGAATTTGCGCCCGATGGTAACCGTTCAGACCCCCTCTCCCTCCGGGAGAGGGTCGGGGTGAGGAGAAACAGAAACTCCATCATTCAAAGGGCTGTGGTGATCCTTGAAGAACCATTCCAATTGCTTGATTTCGTGACGAGATCTTTCTATGGAATTACCGTTGATCAAAGCGCCGGTTCCCTCACCCCTGCCCCTCTCCCAGAGGGAGAGGGGAAAAAATCCAGGGGGGGGCTGAATGGTTACGAACGGTTACCAATTTGGAAGGAACGGAAGACCTCAAGGGGCAAAGATCAAGGTAGGGAGATAGCCGTCATGGATACACGGTCTTGAACCATGAACGTGTACATTCAACTGAATGTCTCCCCAGTCGGCAGCGACGTCATTGTTTTCCAGCGGACAATAAGGATCCCGGCAATCCATGGTTTGATGCCAGATGATACGGCGATCAAAAGCACCGCCCTTGCAATGGTGTTTGACCGGACAGCCATCACAGGAACGTGGCCACTCGAAGTTCAATTTGTGGTGACCGATCAACCGGTCTGGCAACAGTTGATCGCTCAGATCCAGTTCAAGGATATGTCCCCGTTTCCAATCCGAAGAGACCAAATAAGTTGAGGGGGTTACCGAGCCATCGGGCAGAATGCGAAGACTGGATGTGCCGGAACAGTCTTTTTTTTCCTCATTGCCGATGAGTGCGGAGATGAGCGGATCCGCCAATGAAACCACTTTATGATTGCCAATTATCCACTTCAGGGAGCTTTTTAAGGCGCCATATGACAAAACGGGTATTTTTTGTCCTGCGTTTGGCCTGAAAATATTGATGCGTACAAAACAACCGCGTTCGGTTGCTATTGCAAAGATTTTTTCAAGATTTTCTTTTGTCAGAGTTTGATCGATCCCCAGCATGGTCAGTGTTGTGGTCATCCCTTTGGAGCGGCACAGGTCGATACAGTCCAACGCCCAACGGTACGCATGCTCATTGTTGCGGAAGTTGTTTTGTTTTTGTTCATCGGCGAAATCCAGAGAGATGTCCACTTCCTCCAGGGCGGAGAAAATGATTTCCTGTTTATCGGGGGCCAGTTCCACGAGGCTGCCGTTGGTGGTCAGGGCCTGGGAGATGTCCGGGAAAGATTTGGCCACATGCGACAAAAGAGAGATCCATTCCGATGACAGGGTGTTCTCACCTGTTCCATAATTAATGGAATCGATATAGGAATAATTCCTGTCGATGAATTGAATATTATTAAGAAGTGGCGAATCATTATGAGTTGATCTTGACTCTTTGCTGTAACAAAATTCGCATTTCATATTGCATGCCGAGGTTGTTCCCCACCCAATGTGCCATTTCTTCATTTTCAATTCCATGCTTATTAGAGAAAACCAGAAGAACCTTGTCGCGTTTTTATTTTACTTCCTGACAATTTTGTTTGGGCCGGCCCATTTTTCCTGGAATTCAGTCAATGCAGCGATTTGTTCGTCGGAATATCCCTGCCTGGCGGGTGATATAACGATCAATTTGTCGTCTTTTTCCTGCAATCGGACCAATACCGCGATACAGAGTCCCTGAAAACGCTCCAGAGGTTCGAATTCGCCCAATACGTAGGCGTCCAGTTCTTCACCATCATCGGAAAGGGTGCCGGGTACGTGCCCGTAATTTTGCAGATAGGTAAACCCGAGGCTGTGATGTTTAAACCCAATGGGCCGTTCAACAACAACTTCCACGGTATGGCCGATAAACTGAGTGGAATCTGTAACCTTTCTGTTCAAAACCGCCCTCGCATTGATGGCACGCATTGGGGAAAGAGATGGTGGATGCTCAAAGCACGGGCCCCCCCTCCTTTTTTGCGTGGCGCGACCGGGAGGGGGGAACCCGTATGGACCGATGCCGAGCAGGTCCCGAACGGTCAGATCCTGGCAATACCATCAGGCGTCAAGATTGGCCGCCTTCAGGTACGCCTGATTGGAACTGCCGCTCTTTACCGCCTGATTTTTCACCGCCAGAACGTATTCCACGCCATCGTCCGTCACCCTTTTTGAAATGCCCCGTTCGTTGTACGCGCTGGCAAGGACATCCCCCAAATCCTGCAGGTATTGATGACGTTCATCCTGGGAATGCATAAGTCTTTGTTTTGACATGATCAATCTCCGATTATCAGTGGTTATCATCAAAAATGGCAGCCATGCCAACGCGCGCCATTCACACAGAACCAAACCCGCATCCAGACACAACCCGACAGCCCGGGAGACGGCGCATATCGAGCGGCGTCCTGAATTGACTTGTGGTGCATTGTAACATGAATTTTGAACTTGTCAAATAGTTAAAATCACCTGTCGTTCGTTTTTTATGATGTTGCGCAAATGACGAACAAATAAAAAAATAACAAGACATTGTATTATTTGATAAATCATTCCACCAGAGGACCCCGTTCGCACCGTTTCGACCGATCATGCCAGCGTCGGCCTGAAGATATGGAAACAAAGGATCCGGGTCGATTCCTGAAAAATATTCGTTCTGGAAAAACAGATCAAACCTTCAGGATTTAATTGATGTTTTTTATTTTTGTTTAGACAATAGTTTCCATTTTTTTGTGTTTTCAGAGCAAAGTCTTGACACGGTGAATGAAAAAATATATATTGAAGACCGGTACGTGTCTTCAAGGGAGGGATGGCTGTGCTCCAAGAGGGCCGGGGCTTTGAGTCCGCGGTGATTTCAGTGGCCAAACATGTGTGAAGGGTGACCAGGATGGTTGGAAGATATACCCAGGCGTTTAGAACCAGGCAACTGTTGGAAACCCTGGATCATGCCATTGCAAAATCATCCTTCTACCAGCACCATCTTGGTGCTTTTCGGCACCAAGTGAACAGTGTCGATGACCTGGGTGTTCTGCCCACCATCGGCAAGGAGCATCTGGCCCGGCACGGATTGGAAATGCGCACCTCGAAGGCTTTTCCAATCCGTTTTGGCATCTCATCGGGGTCCACCTGGGGCGATTTCCGGCCAGGCGAACCAGGCGACAGTCTCTCCTCCCTCGTCGATCCGGCCATTTCCTTTCAGACCTTGCAGGAAATGGCGGCCATGCGGCACATCCAACAACGGCTGTTTCCACAGGACTCCGGCAATAAAAGTCTGACTTTGCAAATTATTTCCGCATCCCATGGCATTCGGTATGAAACGTCCGAGGATGGTTACATCCATGCTCCGCTGGAAAGCCCCTTCCACTACGCCCACATCAAACGTCTTCTCCGGACCCGGTTCGACTTCGATGGCTATCACCCCAGAATTCAAAACGTCGCAGGGGGATTGAACAGTATCAAACTGCTCAGTGAACTGATCCGGCACGACCCGGAAAAGGAGAAGCTGGATCTCCGGTTGGAGCGGGTCCTGGTTTACGGCCATCATTTGACCCGTTTCTGGAACCGCCGTCTGGAGGAGGTTTTTGCCTGTCCCGTGTTGAATATTTATGGGATATCGGAAATGTCCGGTGCCACCGGTTTTCAATGTGAGTGCGGTTCGTTCCATATGCCGCCCTTCATCATTCCGGAAGTGATCTCCCTGGACCGGGCATGCCGGCCCGTCACGCAAGGAGTGGGAGAGTTGGTACTCACCGCCTTGGTTCCTTTTACCGAATATCAGCCTCTGATCCGCTATCGTACCGACGATGTGGTCCTGCAAAGTGGTGCCTGTCCCCAGGTGCCGGATATGGGGATTCTTCCCCTCGGTAAAAAAACGAAAACCATTCAAGGACCTGATTATATCCTTCCCTCCTTTCTGCTGGACGAGGTTTTGGAAAAGGTTCCATGGGTTCCAAAAAAGATCGCGGAGAAATTCGCCGTCTTTTTTGACAGCCAACCCTATGGGCCGCCCATCTACACCGTGAACCACAGGCCGGGGAAACGCATGCCCGTTGAAATTCTCATTGCGTGCAACACTCCGGACCGGCCATCCGTTTCCGAACGGGCCAGGGTGGTGGCGGAGGCCGGTGAAAAGCTGCTGCGGATCGATGGATCAAACGTCAATCAACCCCTTATAGAACTGATTGTAACCTGAATGAATGCCCCATTGATTACCTCTTTTTGCACGACGGGTGGGTGTGCCGGAAAGATTGGTCCGGATATTCTGGAGACGATGCTTTCTCCCATGCGTCAATTCCCCAGCGTGTCTCAGTTGCTGGTGGGGTTGATGGATCAGGACGATGCGGCGGTCTATGCACACAACGGAACCGAAGGGTTGATCTTCTCGGCCGACTTTATCCCGCCATTGCTGGATGATCCGACCGCATACGGCGAAATTGCGGCGGCGCACGCCATCAACGATATTTATGCCATGGGGGGAACACCGCTCATGTGCGTGAATCTGCTGGCGATTCCTCAACCACTCCTGGGATCGGATACCGTGACCAGGATCCTTGGCGGCGTGGCGCAGAAAATCGTGGAGGCCGGAGCTTTTTTGGTGGGAGGGCACTCCATACGCAGCCGCGATTTGTTGTGCGGGCTGGCAGTTATCGGTCTGGTACACGTTGAAAAAATGTGGCGGAAAAACCAGTCGCGGGTGGGTGATGCCATCGTGTTGACCAAACCTTTGGGATCTGGGGTGGTGTTGTCCGCTCATGGTGCCGGTATGTTGGCAAACGATGCCGAGATGGGTCCCAGTCTGGCCTGTATCCGGCGCCTGAACCGGGCGGCCACGGAAGCATTGTGTCTTTTTCACGTTCATGCCGCCACGGATGTTTCCGGTTTTGGCCTGGTTCACCATGCAGCCGATATTGCCCGACACTCCGCCGTCAGCCTGATCTTCGACTGGGAACGGATTCCCATCCTGGAAGGTGCCTTGAATCACATGGAACAGGGGATACGCTCAAGTCTGACGGAGGCCAACCGCAGGCATCTCCATCACGAAGTGCGCTACCCCCCGTCCTGCGCTTCCACGGTGCAGGACATGTTGAACGAACCACAAACCAATGGCGGGTTGCTGGTGACCCTTCCCTGGGAAGAGGCGGAAGAAGCCGTGCGACGACTTCACGATTCGGGGGAACGGGATGCCTGTGTCGTGGGCCGGGTTGCCGCCTTTCAGGATGACTTCAAGATCGGGTTTTCCCCATTAATCAACCCATGATTGATCGTCACATTCATTTTACCGGCGCCCTGCCGATGTGGTTTCTGGCGCATTGTGCGACACAACCCTGGGTTGGGCCCAGTGTGCGGGACCGTTTGATCGCCGCGGTGTGCGCCCATGACGGGGCGAGACATGCTTCCCTGACGGGAAAACGGTTGCAAAACTGGCTCAAAGGCTGGTTCGGCGCGGACCATCGGCGCAATTATTTCCGCTTTTTCGAGGTGTACGATCTTCTCCATGGCCTTGTGCATCCTCCTGGAGATGCGGAGCGTCGATTGGCCTTTCGGGAAGGGGCGGAAGCCTTGGCCATTGGCTTGGTTGGTGAGGGGGTCAGGGCATGTGAGTTGCTTGTCGGCCTGAAGCCAACCGTGGAACAGACGGTGGAGCGGATTCAGGCCATCATCGAGGGGTTTGAACGTTGCCGTCGGCGTCTGGGACGCACTCCATCCCTGGGCTTGCGGCTGACGATGATCCGGACGGAGCATGGAGATTCCCCCGTCGTGACACCGGAACTCATGGAAGGTTTGTTCCTGGCCCTGGAGGAAACAACATCCTGGAGTCCGGCTGTCGTGGGTCTGGATCTGTGCGGCATTGAAAACCCGGAGCGGGCTGATGCGACATTTCGTATGATTGCGCTTTGGAACCAGTTGAACGAAATTCGTAGACGGCATGGTCGATCGGGGCTTTCCATTTCCGTGCATGCGGGCGAAAATATGACCAATGTGAGTTCTGATACCTATTTTGCATTTTTTGAAAAACTCTTGAATTTTCGGATCGATCGCATGATTCATGGGACCTTCCTGTGGATTTCACCCCGGAGCCTGGAACTTGACCGGGAAGAAACCCGGGCCAGGGAGGCGATTTTGGATGCCATTGCGAAACGTCGGTGGTCTTTCGACATCTGTCCCACATCGAATCTGCTGCTGACGCCTCTGGCTCGGGCCGATATTCCCGCTGGATTGGATCGGCTGCGCGCCCGCGCCATCGATTTTTCGGTCTGCACCGACAATCCGGCGATCCTGCAAACATCCCTGGCACGGGAGCATGAGCTGGCCATCCATGGAACAAGCGAAAGAGAGCCCTATGACACGTCAGACCACGATGGAGCGCGTATCGGAAGGGGTGGCCGGTTTGAACCGGCTTGCTGCCCGGTTGGGCGACCGTGCGCTGAAAAGGAATGATCAAGGATTTGCCAATCAGATCTTTCTGGGTGAGCGGTTCGTTTACAAATGCCACAAGACTTCAGGCCAGGTCCCAACGGCCAAGCAGAAAAAGGAGGCGTTGGTTCTGCGTCATCTTGCCCAATGCCTGGATTGCTCCATGCGGTCTCTGGTGCCTGAACTCATCCATGAGGAACAGGTTTCGGAGGACTACCATGTTGTCGTCCAGCAAAGGTTGACGGGATGCCCGCCAGAACGGTTGGACCAAACCCTGGCGGAATCCCTCGGACGTTTTCTATCCGTACTCCACGCAATTCCCCAGGACCCTTGGATGGATGAATTCGAGGGCGAGGAACATCGCCAGACCTTCCGTGATTATCTTATTGATCAACCAATTCGCTTCGCCGAAAAACTCAATGCGTCCGAATTGGTGGATACGTCGGACCGGGCGTTGATCCGCCAGGCTGTGGACGCCATTACCTTTGCCGCTCGGAGGTTGTCCGATCCTGTGCCTCTGGTTTTGAACCACAAGGACTTGTTTGAAAGAAATCTGCTGCAACACAGGGGCCGGTTGACTGGAATCATTGACTGGGACGCGGCGCAAACGGCTCCCAGAGAGTGGGAATTCGCAATTCTCAGGCAACGCATTCCCCAATTCTGGGAAGCGGCCCACGGATGTTATGGCACGCCTGTCGATCCCCTGATCATGGACTGCTGTGCCCTGGCCCAAAGCCTGAGATTTTGGAAGTCCTTTCCGCATCATGCGGATTTTGCAGATGCCCAGAGGTGCCATATCCGCGATATTCTGAAAACATTCGTAACTGCCCAGGTACCCTCTCCCCGGTTTCCCCTGGTTCGATAAATTTCCGTCAAAGGAGCCTCTATGAATTTGGATACGATTTGGCGCCCGGAGGAAAAGGTGTTGTATGACCGGTTGGTGGACGACCCGTTCTCCTCCCATTGGTGTATTTCCGATCTTTTGGCCCATTACCAACTCGATGGGCAGCCGGTTGAACCGGAGGCCATGGCTGGCACCGTCGAGATTATTGATAAGGTGTTGAATTATATCAATCAGCAACTTTCCCGGGATAACAATTGGATCGTTCCAAAACAACTATTGCGCGAAGGCTGTTTTCCACGCATTCGGCAAATGCGAGATGTCCATCAATTCGATGTTGGCAGCCACCTGGCATGTTGCCATGCTTTGGCCGTTCGCGGCGCTCCCGTCCATCTGTGCCGGACGCTCGGACACAATCGACTGGCCGATCGGTTGTACCAGACCTGCGCTCGGGTGCCCGTCACGACGCTTGGGTTGACCGCTCTGTTTCACGATATATTCAAATGTTTACGCCCCCGCCGTCCCCTGCCCAGCAAAATGGGCGTGTTGGCCGATTTTGAATGGCAATTGCCCGATGGCACGTATCCCTCGTCCCAGATCCGGGAGGACGAGGGCGCCATTGCCAGTTCGGCGATGCCCTGCTTCGTCGCCGATGAGCGTGTGACCCGCCCGGCCATCCAGGCGATCCTGACAGGCAATCGAATGGGCCAACTGCTCTATTCCCGAATCAAGGAACATCCCCGAGACCATCTGGAATCCTTTGAACTTCGGCTCGACCAGTTGCTCACGGAACCGTGGGCATGGTTGGGGATTTACATGGGAATTGTGGATTGGCAGGGGAAAGGTTTGGCCCAGTATGTGGTGGCCACGCGGAAAAAAGCAGTCAGAAGTCTGCATGATGCCGGTGTCGAACTACTATCGGCCATCGAGGAACGTCTTTTACGAATGGAATCAACACTTGGCGCACGCACAGGCATGAGACCGTTGGCAGGCCATGCTTCTGGCTGTGCTGTCTGTTCTCATGGGGAAATATGAGCGTTCTGCTGTCTCATTGGTATGACCTGGCCCAATTCATGAGTGATCACGCCATCAAGGTGGTGGGGTTGGATTTGCGTGGCACCCTGGTTGATCCGCAACGAAAAGGTAACCTGTTCAAGGTCGCCCGGTCCATTCTGACAGGAGTTCCTCCGGCCCTGCTGGAATCCATCTGCCAAACCATTCCCGATCTTGTCATTCAACGCCATGAACACGAGGAACAGGTCTGCGACTGGACCCTGATGACCTGTCTGGAATTGTTCGGGGAATTGCGGGTCCGGGGTGTTGAAACCGGAAACCTGGATTTGGAGCGCCTCTATTCGTTGATCGTGCGTGACTATTTCAGGGAAGCGCGGCATCTGGTGGATGACGACGCACTTGAGGCGCTGATTGCCGCCTGCAACGCGATGAATATTGCGGTTCATATTGTCGCCGATGGCATGGCTTGGCGGGAGTCGGCCATCTTTCAGCAGTTATTCCCGGTCAGTTCCAGACGGATCGCCGGATTTTTCAGTTCCTCCATGGGGGGTATCAATAAACTGTCTCCACGTTACTACCAGGCATTTGCCGATGCCCTTGGCCTGCCGGTCCGCCACGTTCTGATCATCGGGGACCGGTTCGACAAGGATGTCGGCGTGGCCTTGAAAGCCGGGTGTCGGGCTTTGTTGATTGCGCCGGACCCGCGCGCTCCGTTGACGACCCCATCGTTAAACCATATTCTGCCAGGCATTTCCAGAAGCCATGATACGGGCGTGATCCTTGGGCGCTTCCAGCCGTTCCATCTGGAACATTTGCGCTATGCCCGGGCCGCCAGTCACAGGGCCAGAACGTTGATTGTGGGAATTACCCAGCCTTTCGGTGCCAACAGCGGCGAGCCGGGTCAGGAACGGACCAGGCCGGATCACAATCCTTACCCCTATTGGTTGCGCGAACAGTGCGTTCGTCATGCCTTGTTCGAGGCCGGGATCCAGGTGCGAGCCATCCTGCCGTTGCCTTTGGATGTGGCGAGCCTGCAATCGGCCCTTGCCCCGGATACGCCCATTTTTACAACCGTCTTCGACCGTTGGGGTGAGGAGAAGGAGGCGCTCTTGCGGCAAAGTGGCTTTAGTGTGTACCGGCTTGAGGTGGGAGATAAAACCATCACCGGCAGTCAAGTCAGAGCGTTGGTCGAGAAACGTGACAACCGTTGGCGCACTTTCGTTCCCCCCGTGGTTGCCGAACGGTTTGGCGCGGCGATTGAAACGTATCTGATCAACGGGAGACGATCATAATGACGCATGCGTTTTGCGGCCTGGACTTCGGTACCACCAATTCCACCATCGGGATTGTGAAGGAAAGGCCGTTGCTGGTTCCTCTGGAGGAGAATCATTCCTATATCCCCTCGGCGATTTTCATCGATGAGGCGTCGGGGGACTGGTCGTTTGGCCGGACGGCCATTGAAAAATACATGGAGGGTCATGACGGCAGGCTCATGACCTCGCTGAAAAGCCTGCTGGGTTCTTCGTTGATGTCGGAAAAAACACTGGTTGGCCATCGGTATTATGCGTTCGAGGAAATCCTGGAAAAATTTCTGGGAATGATCAAATCCAGTGCCGAACGGACTCTCGGCCACCCGATCCACGATGTGGTCGTGGGACGTCCGGTCCATTTCAAGAACGACGCTCCCGATGCCGATCATCGCGCCCAGGAGATGCTTACCCGAATTCTGCGAACGATCGGGTTTGACCACATCGTTTTCATGTACGAACCCGTCGCCGCCGGGATGGTCTTTCATGCGGAGATACCCCAGGAGAATCACCTGTGTCTGGTCGTGGACATCGGAGGAGGAACCTCTGATTTTTCGGTCATCCAGGTTGAACCGCCCCGTGGGCAGGATGCATCGGGCGGATTCAAGGTTTTGGCCAGCAATGGCATTCCCATCGCGGGCAATGATTTCGATCAGGAGATTAGCCTCCGGCTGGTGATGCCTCATTTGGGACTGGGGTCCACCGTAAAAAGTTTCAGTAATCCGGCCATCCCCTTTCCGAAACATTTTTTTTACGACTTGTCGTCTTGGCGCTTGATCAATCGGTTATACAACAACGACACGATCGTGTCGTTGAAAGATCTGGTTCATGGTTCCAACGACAAGATCAGAACCGGTCGGTTGTTGAAAGTCATACAGGAGCGGCACGGGCATGCCATCAACAAGAGCGTTGAGGATCAAAAAAAAACTTTGTCCGATGCCGGTCCATCGCTGTTGAATCTCGAATATATCGCTGCGGATTTGCGTATTCCCATTGAGTCTGGCGAGGTCCATCAGGCAATCCACAACAGTTTGGCAAAAATCGTTACCATGGCAGAAAAGACGATCATGGATGCTGGCGTCCAGGCGCACCAGATTGATCAGGTTCTGTTCGTGGGTGGATCGACAAAACTGCCCCTGGTTCAGGAACGCATCATGTCTCTGGTTCCAGAGGGCAAGAAGGTCATCAAGGAAGCCTTTGGCAGCATCGGTCTCGGATTGACCCTGGCAGCGGCCAAACGGTTTGGACCCACCACAACTTTATGTGATGGTGACATCCGATGACTTTACGATAAGGTGTCTTCATGGCTTCATCAGTTGTATTGGCTACACCGGCACCCATTTCCCATCGCACCGCGGAGGAAAATCTGGGACTGGCTTATTTGGCGGCGGTTCTACGGTCCCACGGCTTTCCCGTCGTGATTCTGGATGCGTGGTTGTCGGGTTGGTCCGAGGAGGTCTTGTCGCAGCGGATCCTTGCTTGCGGCGAAATTCTTTGGATCGGTTTTTCCGCCTATCGTTCCAACATGGAACAGGCCATAAAAACAATCGACCTTTTGCGAGCAGCCGGTTTGACCGCTCCGGTGGTGGCGGGAGGATATGGTCCCACATTCCACACGGAAACTTTTTTAAGGGCTGGGTTCGATTTTGTGGTTCGGGGGGAAGGCGAGTGGACGGCCCTGGATCTCACAAGACATTTCTTGACGGGTCATCCGCCTTTGGCGTTCATTCCCAACCTGTCCTTCCTTCAGGCGGGCCGGATCGTGGACACGCCCCACCGTCCGTTAATACAGGATCTGGATACGCTGCCGGATCCGGCTCGCGACACGATGCCCATGTCGATGGCACGGAAAAGTGCCATCCATATTGATTCCTCACGAGGATGCCATGGAAAATGCGTTTTTTGTTCGGTCACGTCCTTTTTTCATCTGGCACCGGGACGTCAGTGGCGGGAACGATCCATCGTTCGTTTTGTGGACGAGTTGGAACGGTTGACCCGGCGAGGCATTTCTTGTTTCAAGGTTTTGGATGACAGTTTTCTTGAGCCGCCGCGCGATCTTGCGTGGTGTCGCTCGCTGGCCGACGAGATTCAGTCGCGGGGGCTTGAGGTACAATTGCGTGGATCTTTGCGTGCCGATCAGGTGACTGGTGAAATTGTCGGTGAACTCAAGAGGGCAGGCTTTTTTTCCTTTGCCTGTGGGATCGAAAATTTTTCCGACACGGCCCTCAAGCGCATGCGCAAGAGGGCCACAAAGCAAGAAAACCTTCAGGCTTTGGCCAGTTTCAAGGAACATGGCATTTATGTCCAGGCCGGTCACATCCTTTTTGATCAGGGCACGACCCTGTGCGAATTACAGGAAAACCTGGAGCAGATGCGGCAGACCATGTGGACATTAAGCAAGGGCATTTTTTCCATCATGTTTGCCGCCGATGGCACGCCCCTGGCCCATCGTTTGCGACGCCATGGCACTTTGTTGGAAGATCCACATGGTTTTGGCAACAATAACTACGATTTGGAAAATCCGGAGGTGTTGCCCGTCTATGAGGGATTGAGGCTTTGGCACAAGGCCCACAGCGTTACCTACGACAAAACAATGGATCCCCTGTCCGCTCCCAAGGCCATCTCGCCGCAATGCCGGCGTGGTTTTCATGCGTTGTCTCTGGACTTGCGCCAACAGGATTTGGCAGTCATGTCACAATTGCTTGATTTGGCCATGGCGGAACGACCGATGAAGGAGGTTTTAGCGTATGTCCACCAAACCATTCTGGACAAGCAGCCGTTTTATCGGGCATTGGAGGAAAAACTGGGGGCGTTGTATCGGGAAACCGGTTTGGTTTATGACGCTGCGGTCAATCCCTTCATCTGAATTGAAGTCCAACCATGTGTACCACACCTTCCGATGATTGCTTGGTGATCCAGCGTAACGAGGTCGGCAAACTTTTTGCCGCGATGAAGAAAGAAGGCAAGGTTGCCTCAGCGAAAATGTGTTATGATACGCCTGCCAGGTAAGGTCCGCCGTCAGGGCGTCCTGTTGTTTCCAGCCGCGCTTCGGCCCGAAAAGGGGTCACGGAAAGCGACGGCAACGACTTTTTTTTACAGAAAGATGATACCAACATGAAGGTCGAACCATATCTGTTTTTCGAGGGCCGTTGCGAGGAAGCCATCGACCTATACCGCCGTGTTCTCGGCGCCGAGGTGACGTTTCTCATGCGTTATCGGGAGAGCCCGGAACCCTCCGAGCATTGGCCCAACCCGGAGGCCGGCGACAAGGTCATGCATGCGAACCTGCGCCTGGGCGATACCATGGTGATGGTTTCCGACGGCCAGTGTGGTGGGAAGGCGGGCTTCGAGGGCTTCTCCCTGACTGTGTCCCTGGCCGATGTTGGGGAGGCCGAACGCATCTTCGCCGCCATGAGCGACGGCGGACAGGTGCGGATGCCTCTTGGAAAAACCTTCTGGTCTCCCTGTTTCGGCATGGTGACGGACCGTTTCGGGGTAGGATGGTTCATCGTGGTGCATGAAACCATGGCCTGCTGAGGCGTAACCGTTCAGACCCCTTCCCGTATTAAGATTATTGGTAACTGCCCAGGTACCCCCAGGGTCCAGAATTATTGAAAGAAAAAAGTGGTCTGGGGGATTGCCCCCAGGGTTTTGACTTTGTTTTTGATTTTGTTTTTCCACGCGCCCTTTTACCCGAAGCAAGATTCCCGCGTGATTTTTGCGGGAATCTTGCGTAGGCGTGCGCCTTGGTTTACCCTTCTTCGCGGTTTTTGCGAAGAAGGGTAAACGCCGTGCAGGTTGAAAGGCCTGAAAACGTGCAATTCGCTTCGGGTGAAATGGCGCGTAAAAAACAAAATCAAAACCCTGGGGAAAATCCCTTAAGACTCCTTTTTTCTTTCAATAATTTTAATATGGGGAGGGGTCTGAACGGTTACGCTGAGGCTGCGGGGGCAGGCCATTTAATCACGTTCAGCCGGGAGAAACGAATATGTCGTTGATTACGCTCCAGACACCGGAAACCACCACGGGAAAAACCCGGGAAATCTTTGACATCATCGATCGGATGCTTGGGAGAATTCCCCATGCCATGCAGCTGTTCGGACACAATTCGATGCTGATGGAGTACATGAATAACCGGTTTGCCTACTACCACGGGCAACAGCAGGAGCTGACACCCGAGTTGATGCAGTGGATTCTCTACCTGAACGCTCATCGCAAGCAGTGTGTCTTCTGCATCGACTACAACAAGGGGCAACTCCTTGCGTCCGGTATTCAAGAGGAGACGCTGATCGCAGCCGTCTCCGATCCAGGTGTCACTCCCCTGTCGGAGAAGGAAAAGGCGATGCTGCTTTTCGCGCTGGATACGGCCAGGGACGACAAGTCGGCCACTCCTGACAGGATCGAACGCCTGCGCCAACTTGGCTACTCGGATACCGCCATTTTCAATGCGGTGGAATTCACCGCCTTTGGGACATTTTCAGACACGCTGCTCAACGTGTTCCAGGTGGAGACGTAACCTCCCCCACGGTCGCTCGATGGGGGATTTCTGATTTGATCGGGGAAACGCTTTCCTCGCCTCCAAACCAGGCGATGGCAGAGGTTCCATTTCGGGTTGCGCTTGCTGAAGGGTGGCAAGGCCGCCTCCATCCGGCCCATCGCCGAGCAGGAGAAAATCGACTCGTCCTGCGTGGCCACGGCGCCGCGCCTTGCTGGCCCTCGACAATCGGCCTGGAATGCCGCTTTGGATCGACCGGAGGCAGGCCCGAAGGACGCTGGCATGGATGACCAGCGTCACATCATCAAGGCCATTCTCGCTGACCTCCAGACCGACGTCATGACCTGGCGGGAACTGGCCAGGCCGTTTCCCATGGAGACCGAATCCTCGCCCTGCGTGCTCCTGGAAGGCGGTCACCCGCTTCCGCCATGGCAACCATTCGGTCAACTATTCCATTGACAGATGGAAACGAAACCGGCAGAATCAGTCGCCATGGGACGAACGAGCGACGCCAGGGAACGACTGATCCAAAGCGGCATGGAGCTGATCCACGCCGGAGGATACACTCAGGCTGGCGTCCAGGAAATCTGCGATCAGGCCGGAGTGCGCAAGGGAAGTTTCTACCATTTCTTCCCTTCCAAGGGCGATCTGGCCCTGGCGGTGGTGGAGCGCTTCCAGGAGCAGGCCCGGGAAATCTTTCTCGACCGGGCGTTGGCGTCGGATCTGCCCCCGGGGGAGCGCATCCTGCGCTTCTTCACCCTGGCCGGAGAGATCCAACAGGGGTTCAAGGAGGCGGACGGGTGGGTCAAGGGGTGTCCCTTCGCCAACCTGGCCCTGGAGATGAGCACTCGTGACCAGGCCTTGCGCCTTTTGTTGGAGCAGGTGCTTCAAGGGGTGATCCAGCAACTCGAAGGTGTGGCGCGGGAGGCGGGTCAGCCCCCATCAGCCGCGCAGCGGACGGCGGAAGCGATCTTTTCCCTCTTCGAGGGGGCCATCCTGCTGGCCAAGACCCGCAACGATCCGGAGGTCATTCGTCGCATGGGCGCAGTAGCCCAAACCTTGATCGAGATGGCGTGATTTTTTTTATCTGCATTATAGATGTCCAGTCAACTAACATCCATTTCAGGAGACCACCATGTCGTTGATCACCCTGCAATCCACCGAAACCGCCGCCAGCCCGGTGACGGAGATTTACGCCCAGTTTCGTCAAATGTTGGGTTATGTGCCGTCGCCGATGCAGCTTTTGGGCGTCAGTCCGCCGTTGTTGCAATCCTTTGCCGCCCAGGCGGGATATTTTTTCAGCGGTCAGCAGGAGTTGGACGGTGTGCTTCTGGCATGGATGCGTTATCTCGGCGCCCAGAGGCTGGCCTGCAAAGTTTGCATCGACCTGAACGCCGGCATGCTGCTCCAGATGGGGGCGACGCAGGAGGATTTGGATGCGGCGCGGAAGAACCCCGCCACGGTCCCCCTGCCGGAAAAGGAAAAAACCATGCTTTTGTTCGTCCTGGATGCGGTGCAAAACGACAAGGGCGTCACCCCGGCGACCATCGCCCGGCTGCGCGAACAGGGCTACAGTGAACGGGCCATTTTCGAAGGGGCGGCCTATGCTGCGTACAGCCTGTATGCGGATACTCTGCTGAACATTTTCCAGGTGGAGGAATGACCATACCCTGGAAGAGGGGATGGCGTAACCGTTCAGGCCCCGTCATTCCCTGCTACAGTGGGGATCCAGGATTTGCGGAGCCTTCCTGGATCCCCTCTTTTGCTTAGGAGGACGTTTGTCAAGCGGGGGTATGAACGATTGCGGGATGGCGAGGATTGCCGTTCTCAAAATTTCACACGGCGGCCTGTGAGATTGTTCGATTCGAGGGGGGTACGCTTCAGGCATTGCACATGATGGTTTCTCTTTCCATGGGACAAGTCTGCAACACCGCTTCCGGCAACGTCCATTCCCGATGTTTGCCAGCAGGGGCCATGGGTGCGTTGTTTCTGGCGCCGGTCCATTTACGCCGATTGAATTTTTCTCCGGTCCCGGTCGGCGGCTTCCAGATACAAACGATCGAGAAATTCGAAAAGTTCATCCTTGACGGTGCTGAATCGATCGATTTCGCGTTCCGCCTCGGCGACGTTTCCTTCTTCCGTCAACCGGATCGCCTCGCGGGCGATTTCGTGAACCAGGTGATGTACCGGGCCGATCTTCCTGAAAGAGTCCATTGCGCCGAACCGGGCTTTCCCATCGCCGTCATACCATTTGCCGAAGTCACATTCATGCCCGCTTGCGACCTGTTCCGGTCGCAGCGTCGTCCGTCCCCGAACGGCACTTTCCAATTTTCCAAGCCAGGCAAGGTGGGCCAGCTTGATTTTTTCCACATCGAAGGGTTCTTCCGTCAAACGAAGGTCCCGTACCGCCTCCAGCAATCGTTTACCGGGAATGCTCATGGAGTCCAGAAGCAGGGCGGTGTGATGAATGGAACCGTTGATGAGAATGATCTGGCGCCGGACCTCCCGGACACGTTGGTTGGCGTTCGAGGTCGATTCGGCGGCGGTCCTGGCCGATTGGGCGACCGTTCGGGTCCCGGTATGGATGGCGATGCTTTGTTGCGCCAGCGTATCGGCGGCGGTCGCGGCCTCGGAGGCCAGGCGTGCCACATCCTGGGTGCCATTGGCGGCGCTCAACGCCGATCGGGCGACATCTTCCGCCGCCTGGCTCAACTCCCTGGCATTCCGGGTCACATCCCCCGCGGCGTGCGCCACTTCATCGATGGAGCGGGCAATCGCGCCGACACTGTCCGCCTGCTCATCCACCGCAAGGGTGATGACGGCGTTGGATTGATCGATACGATCAATGCTTTCGGTGATTTCTCCATTGGCCAGGGCAACCTTTTTGGTCGTATCCTGGATTTCCTGGATCTTGTCCGAGATCATCTTGGTCGCCTCGCTGGTCTGACGGGCCAGGTCCTTGACCTCGTTGGCGACCACCGCAAACCCTTTTCCCGCCTCTCCCGCTCCCGCCGCCTCGATGGCGGCGTTCAGAGACAGCATGTTCGTCTGGGCGGCAATATCCCGAATAATGTTGACGACATGCCCGATCTCCTGGGCCGAGGTGGCCAATTGTTCCATGACCCGACTGGTCCCCTTGGCGTTTTCATTGGCCTGCTTGGATTCCTGACTGGCCAGTTGACACCGGCGCCGAACTTGTTCCAGGGACAGGGTGACCTCCTTGACCGCGCCCGCCACCGTCGTGACCGAATGGTCCACCTGCTCCAGGCTTTGATTGACCCCGGAAATGTTGGCGGTGATCTCCTCGGCCGCCGAAGCCATGGTGGTGATGTCGTTGCTCGCCTTCTCGGCGCTCGTGGCAATGTTTGCGATATTGGCGGACAATTGTTCGGTCGCCGCGGAAATGGCTCCCACCTGCTCGGTTGCCCCTTCGATCGCCTGCCGAATGGTCGCAACCTGCCCTTCCACAAGGTCTTGACTCTCGGCAACCTCCTTGCTCAGATGGAGAATATTTGTCGAATCCTGGGCCAATCCATTCTTGACGACCGTCAGTTCCTCGATGTGGGCCGACATGGAACGGGTCTGAAGAAAAACCTGGCGAATGATGATTCCAAGACTGTCCACCATCGCCCGGATGGAACTGTAAATGCTCTCCGGATTGCGGTTCGTCTCCAGCATCAAGGTCAGATCGCCTCTGGAAACCGTTTCCACCACGCCCCTGACCTCCTCCGGTTCCCCGCCAAGCATGGCGAGGATATTGCCCGAAATCCGGATACTCACCACAATGGCGAGAAGAATCAGCCCAACCGTGACCAGCAGATACATGAAAAAGGCCCGATCCGCTTCCCCCTTGATCACCGTGGCCCGCGAGGACAGCTCCAGGGCAATCTTGTCCTCGATTTCCTTCAACAGATCGATCCGGATCGTCACCATCTTGAACCAATGATTCGGGTCGATGCCGAATCTTCCTGGAACAACCGCTTCCCAAAGCAGGGACAGGGCCTTGAGCGCCGGTCCGTCATCGATCGGGCCGACGTGTGTCGTCGTCGGATGGGACCGGTATTGCTTCAGGGTATCACGGAGCGTCAGCAAGGCCTGTTTCTCCTCCGGGGTCGCCACTTCCAGGAACGACTCGATGTGCCTGTCGATCTCTTGGAGGTCGGCGACGAATTGCCGTTCGGTTTCCGGCGTCGGGGTGAGGAGATGATCCTTGAGGTGGTGGATCATGCCGCCGTAGCCCATGCCGCGAACGATCGCGTTGTAATGATCGAGTTTCCTCGTCGTCAACCCTTTTCGGGTGGCGACCGTGCGCATTTCCAGAACCGAGTTTACCGCCTCATGGTCCATCTTCCGCGCAAAAAACTCGATCGACTCGGGTGCGGCAAAACTCTTGAAAACGGCAAAATACACATCCTGTTCCGTCACCGTGGCGCGAAACTGTTCGAACATTCCAGGACCGAATCGGTCTTGAGCGAAGGTGTTGGTCAGTATGGCCCGTTCGATTCCCGCCCGTTCCTTGCCGCGAAGAAAATTGTTGAAGGCATTTGAAATCGAAGCCATTTCAGGGTGTCCGACCGTTTTTTGCGAAATCTTGCCGATGGCCTCCAGGAAGGATTCGTTCATTCGTGTGTAATATTGGATCGCCTCGGGGGCCGTGGCCGTGAGTGAATCGACCTGACGACGCATGGTCTGGACCCCATCCAACTGCCTCATGGCACCGATCAGAACGGTAATGAATTCCTTTTCTTCGGGATTGGCGTCAAGCGCTTGTTCGGATTGTCGCAAATTAGCGGCGCGTCGATCGGATTCTTCCCTTTGGATCGGCAGTTCCACACGGAATTTCTCCCCTTTGCTTCCCAGAAACCCGACTGTCATCCCCCGTTCTTTCTGTAGTTCATGAACCAGGGCGCCAATCTGGACGGTCAACCGGGACAATCGTTCCACCGCCCCCATATCCCGTGATGTGCCATATCGTTCCAGCACGTTGAGGCTGCCGAACCAGATCAATCCCACCAAGGGGAAAAACAACAGGAGGATCAACCGGGTTCTGAGTTTCAAATGGATCCGGGGAAACAGGGTGTTAAACATCATCGATGGCTCCAGGGAAACCTTTGACGGATAAAACATGATTATTTGTATTTATTTTACAAACTTAGGCCATTCTGTCTGCAAATAAATATTTATTTACATTGTCGGTGTCAATAGCCATCGAGAGAGTTATTGACCCAAATCAAGGATCATGAGATCGGGTTCAATGAATCTTTTCGCGATCCGACCCAAATAGTTCATTCTATCCACTCCCGTTCCTGGAGTGGTCCTTCATCCTCCATGTCGGGAAAATCCGGAATGGATCCCGCACAACGGTCCAGAAATTCCTGGACATCCCATGGTCTGGCAGGGTTTGGCCAATCACCTGAATCGATCAAGGTCATGGTTATTCTCCAGTTGTTCTGATGGCCTGTCGTCACACACGCTCCCGGATCAGCACCGGCACGTTAATGAACGTCCAGCTTCGCCCAGCAGCCTTATGCGGGTGGTACATGATTTTCCGATGCGTCGAGCAGTGCGCGCGCCGCCTGGTGGACCTCATCGACGGTGATCATTTGCATGCAGCGATTGTCGGTGCAGGGGGAGCGTTTCTGGTTGTAGACCGAGACGCAGGGACTGCACGCCAGGGGATGATGGATGACTCGGGCATGGGGGCTTGATGGTCCGAAAAGGCGGGGTGTTTCGGGGCCGAAAAGGGCCACGAGCGGCAGTTCGGTGACCGAGGAAAAATGGACCGGACCCGAATCGTTGGTCACCATGAGATGGCAGAGGGAATAAAGGTCGATCAAGGATTCCAGGGTGGTCTCTCCTGCCATGTTGACGACCCGCGAATCGCCGATCCTTTGCCGCAGATGTTCCAGGGGGGGGCGTTCTCCGGGGGATCCGGTCAGGAGGATCAGAAGGTTGTTGTCGTCGGCCAGGAGGCGTTTGCCGAGTTCCACAAAGTTTTCGCTGGCCCATCTTCGTGCCGGAATCAGGTCGCTCGCATTGGCATTGAGGATGACCAGGCGATGCGTCTTGGTCAGGGATGGATACAGCCGTTGCAACAACGCCCACATGGCCTGTTGTTCCCTGGCGCTTCTTTGAATCCGCAACCGTTCCAGAGGCAGATCCTCGATGACCCTTTTGACCAGGGGGTCGTCCCGGGGTTCTTCTTCGAGCGCCATGGCCAGGGACAGGTAGGAGCGGGTGATATGCTGATGTGGATTGTAGATCACCTCATGGGTCAGCAACCGTCCCATGTAATGTCCTTCCTCGAAAAAGCGGTGAAAACCGACCCGGCGTCGGGCGCCGCTCGAAAAGGCGAGCAGGGTGCTGAATCGGGTATGGACCTCCAGGTTGATCGTGGCATCGAGTTTCAGTCGGCGCATTTGGACGATGGCCTTCAGGGTATCCAGGATGAACAGTGGCAGGGGCGATGAACGCAGGAGAATCCGATGCCGTTCCTGGTTGAATCCCAGAAGGTTGAGAATCCCCTGGCTGCCCTTGAAGGAGAGAAAATACAATTCCGCGCCGGGATGGCGCTGCCGCAGCCAGTGCAGCGCGGGATGGGCAAGTACCAGGGCGCCCGTTTCGGCGATGCAGATCAGGAGAATGCGCCCAGGCGCTTCGGTTGGAAGCGGGCGGTGGCGTCGTCGCCAGAGGGAGGCCACCAGGCACAGCAGGCTTCCCAGCCATCGATCGATCGAACGCATGAGGTCTGGATGCACGGATCGGGTGCCTTTCACGGAAACGACCAGGTATTCCCCGGAGAGAGGGACTGACTTCTCCGCCAGACGCCCGTGACCCCACCGGCCATGATGCCGAAAAGGGTCACCAGGCCGAGCCATTCGGCGGTTTCCTGTCCCTGGGGTTTGTGAAACGGAAACGTCCGATAGTGTGTGAACCGCTCCAATGAGTCGCGTTGTTCCCTCCGGAAATGGTCGCCCACCTGGCATTGGTTTTCAAGGGGCGCAAGGTAACAGGCGGGATTTTTCATGTTGAATCCTTTTTCGGTGGCACTGAATACCATTCCCATCACCAGGGGGGCATACGGAAAGCGCTGCAACGCCGGACCCAGGACGGGTTCGTTGCAAAACATCGTCGATATGCCGCGGACCATGCGGTTGTCGCGGTCGAGGGGCAGGGCGACCTGGCGGGTTTCCGGATCGATCACGGCATCAAGCCGATGGATGTGGAAGGGGATGTCCGCGGCGTGTTGGCGCTGCCAGGCGGAAAGGATCGGGGCAGGGTCGTAGGATTCGCGGATCCAGGGCTGCCCATCGACCATGAACGGGTGGGCGAAGGCGACCAGAAGACCGGCCAGGGCCAGTTCACGGCGATGCCCCGGCGCCCAGTTCCAACGATCATGGGCGACGAAGATCCAGAGGAGGACGAGTCCGGGATAAATCGACCAGCCCTCGATCAGAGGGGTTCCCGCACGCAGAAGGGGGGCTTCCCGGAGGAAAGGGTCCCACAGCGGCGAATGGACCGCCGTGGCCAGGGGGAGGACGGCAAGAAGGATCAGAAGGACGATCCGGGTAACCTGTCGGCGCGGGGTGAAGGTTTTTTCCCGGGTTTCGCGGCGCCGATGCCACCAAAGGACCAGGGTGGCGACCAGAAATGCCAGGGGGATGAAGGTCACCTGCACCAGAGGCGCGAAGGACACGAAGGGAAAGGAGGGATCGATGAGGTGGCCGGCGAGGGTTTGTTCATCGACGGGGGTGAAAAACAGGCTTTCGAACAGCAGGGAAAACGCAGTATCCAATGCCGTCAGACCGGCAAGGGGGGTGGGAGCGGCGCCCAGATGATCGAGAAAACGGATCCCTGGCCACCATTTGGCGGCGGACAAGGCGGTGGCGACCAGGAGTGCCAGGGCCAGAGGGGTCCAGAAGCGGTGGTTGTCCACGGGATGGGTGATCCGCAGGGTCAGATGGACGAGCGCCAGGAAAAGCAGGGTCGAGGGAATCAGCGACAGGGCGCCGCACCAGACTCCGTAGGACAAAAGCGTTCCGGCGGCGATGGCCTGGAAAAATAAATTTTCGGGTCCGGCCTCCGGGATGCGATTTCCCGTGGCTCCAGGGGTGCGGCGTGGCGAAGCGGACCGGGTCAGAAGCCAGGCGATCCATGGGGTGAGCATGAGAAAGTGGTGGGCGCTCGCCCCGAGGATCATCGAATGGTTGAAGGCGCCGTTGAAGGCAAAGAGTACCGCTCCCAGGACGGCGGTCGGGGTCGAGACTGCGAAACGGTCCGAAAGGAGCCTGAGAAAACCGAAATAACCCACCAGGGCGAACAGATGAAAGGTGACCTGGATGCTTTTCAGGGGATCCATGAACAGCGTCAGCGCCTGGGGGAGCGAATAAAACGGATTGTCCGGATTTGGGAATGCCGGCAGACCGCCGCAAAAGGCGGGGGTGAACCAGGGGGGATCCAGGAAACTGTTGTTTTTCAACCACAGAAAACCATCCAGAAGACGGGGCAGGGTGACGGCATGTCCCGGCCCCAGGAGTCCCCGGTCACCGGAAAGAAATGGGCCAAGGGCCATGACATGGACCACCAGGACCAGGACTGCCAGTCCCAGGCGAATCGTCCCTTGCCGCCAAAGGTGTGTGTTCATGAATCATCTACCCGTTCAAAAGGTGATCAACGCCACCAGGTGCGGCAGCGTGGTCACTCCCTGGTCTTCGACAGCCACGCGCATCCGTCCAAGAAGGTTGGGATTGTGACCGATCGACTTGGCAAATTGTTGCACGGTATGGACGACCTCTGTTTCCAACAGATTTTTTTGTTCCTTGTTGTCCCGGGGCCAGGTTTCGCGTGTTTGGGCCAGGAGTCCGAAGAGGATGAAACGCAATACCGCCAGAAACAGCAGCAGTTCCCGGACATAAGCCAGAAGGCTTTTTTCCTTGAGGTAGGGTTGGCTCATGATGTGGTTCAAGGCAAAATGGGTCTGATACTGGTCGAGTTCGCGGGAAAACCCCTGGTGCCAGAATGCTTTGGCCGCATGGTAACGGTGAAGGACCTCGTCGATCCCCGCGGCGATTCCTTGAGGTTCGACCTTGCCTCCCAGACCCTTCAGAGACTGCACCAGCAGGGAGCGGAAGGCAACCGTTCCCGCCTGGGAAAAACCGGCGTCCAGCAGATGTCGAAGCAACTCCAGACATTTTTTTTCCAATCGTGGGATTTCTTCGAAGCGTCGATGAACTTCCTGTTGGATCTCCGGACGGTTGATGCGCCGGATTTCCTGGTCGAGGAGGGCGGTGTTCGCGGTCATTTTGGCATGGAAAAACGGTTCGACCCGGTTTGCAAAATATCCGAGGAGGAAAAGCCGTGTCGCGATGGGATATTCCTTGAGACGGCACAGCAGAAACAATTCGGCGCGTACCCGGTCGAACTGGGCGACGTAAGGGTCGCCATGGTGCAAATCGATGATGAACTGGTGGGGAATGTCGTTGCCGATCATTCCGTCCCGCAGGGGCGCGACCGTCATCGCCTGGGGATCCAGAAGACAGCGCCGCGCCGTTTCGGGGCAGGCCAGGGTCGCCGACAGTTCCAGTCTTCGTCCGACAATCGAAAGGACCCGTGGAAAACGACTACAGAGACGCGGCAGTACCGCCTCGCCAAATCTCCTTTGCAGCGAACAGAGGTGTTCGTCGTCCAGAAACGGGCACCGGGCATCCGGTGTGCTTCGGATTGCAAACCGCCCTTCGTCGCTCGCCCCGTCGATGCGGACCACCTTGTCTCGAAGCTCCGTTTTTCCCTCGGGGTCGGTTTCAAGAAAACCACACAGTCTTCGATGATCATCGGCGCTCAAGGGAATCGCCCAATCGGTGCAGCAGGAATCACCGCAGCGCGATCCGATGCAGGAAAAACCGGCCAGATAATTCAAAGTGATCGACTCGATGAACATGGCGCCCCTGCCAGCGAAGGTTCGATGGACCAACCCTGGTCCAAGTTGAACATGGTATTTTATATTTCAATGATAATCAACAAGATACAATCTTGTTTTCGCTCATGTTACAAATTGTGTGATCGGTTGATTATTGAATCTTGAAGAGGCACTCTCATGTGATCGCACAGAACACGCAGGGAGATGCCCATGATGCTGTTTCCGATTACCCAGTTGATGGATGAGCAAAAATGCTACGACCATCTTGTAGAAATCTTGCATCCAGGAGGGTTGAAGTGTCCACAATGCCATGCATTTTTGAGTGCAACCAAGGTTCACCGGAAGGATCGTGCGCCTCTTCTGTACTATCGGTGTTCTTGTGGTCGGGTCTTCAACGCATTGACCGGAACGATCTGGCAGGGAACGCACCATCCATGCTCGACCGTTATCCGTATCCTGCAGGGAATCGCGCAGGGGGTGCCGACGAACCATCTGGACACGGCTTGGCAGGATCTGAATCCGCTCTTGCTGAAGGCTACCAAACCAGGGACAACCGTAAACACGGATGATTGGACCGGATATCTTCCACTGTCAAACAATGGGAGAGTCCATGTGACTGTTTGCCACTCTCTCAAGAACCCAGTATGGGCGCGAGATCTGGATGGAGACGGCGTTCGCGAAGTCCATAACAACACCATGGAAGGCACATGGGTCGGCTTGCGGAACTTTTTGCGCCTGTTTCGTGGTGTCAGCAAGGTCTACCTCCAGCAGTATGTGGCTATGCACGAATGGGCGCATAACCTCAAGAATGTGACGCTGGAATTCCTCAGAATTTTATGCGGCGTCACACGATTTGCAACATGAGCGGAAAAAATGATGGGAACCATGGGGTTCGTTCGGCGCTTACGGCTGAACTTGGCTATACATGTTAAACGTGTATCAATAATGAAAGGTAGAACGATGCTGATTCAGGGAATGAGCGTGGCTCGTGCTTGATGAATCCTTGTTCCTGAAACTTACAATTGTCCTGATTTTCCCGATGCGATTTGTTGACAACCCGGAGAAGTTGTAGTACAACTATCACCCATAAAGATGTGCGTTTCATTGTGGTGAAAAGTTTATATTTCTTATGTTATTCATAATTTTCCCGCATCGAGAGTCGAGGAGTTTCTTGTTTTCGGTTGATCTGCAGGTTCAAAAGGATCTTGGTTGATCTTAATTTTTTAGTTTTCAGTTTTTTTAATGAGAATTATTGGTTGATATATATATCTAATTATTAAGGTTTATACATTGCTAACATAGATGGAGATGGTGTTTGCCGTTTTATTCTAATAGTTGTTATGACCGAGCCATATTGATTCATATTGCTCTTGTAGTGGGTAGGGTGTCGTTCCAGTAAAGTTTAATTTTAGAAGAGTATGATTAGAATTCTATCGCGCAAGTTTCAACCTTGCCTTGCTGGAGTAGTCGCTGTTCTGGACAAATGCGGTAGCGTCCATATACGTCAACCTCATTGGGAAGGCACGAAGGAGACATTAAGATGCCTATCAGTCTTGTTAAAGGGCAAAAAGTTAGTCTGGAAAAAAGCGGTACCAGTCTGAAACAAGTGTGTGTGGGCCTGAACTGGGGAGCCATCGAAACGAAGAAGTTCTTTGGTGGTAGGAAAGTTGTTGCCGTGGACTTGGACGCCAGTTGCGCGGTTTTCTCCGGAAAGAATGAATTGAAGGATATCGTTTATTTCGGAAACCTAACCAGCAGGGATGGGGCCATTCGGCATAGTGGAGATGATCGGACCGGCGATGCCGGTGGCGACGATGGCCTTGATAACGAGATCATTACCGTCGACTTTTCCAGGGTGGATGCCGGAATCGATAAGGTTGTTTTCGTTTTGAACAGTTACAAGGGGCAGGATTTCGCGACAGTCCCTTTTGCCAGGATCCGTATTTATGAAGGCAGCCCGGAACGGGTGGACAATGTGTTGGCCACTTTTGACATTGCTGCAGATCCAAAATATGCGGGCCACGTTTCCATGGTGATGGGGAGGTTTTACCGTCACCAGGGAGCCTGGAAGTTTGCGGCTATCGGTGATTCGACTACGGACAGAAAATTGGAAGATACGATTCGGACGGTGGCACGTCTTTACCTATGATGGTACGCCAGATTTGGATGGTATTCTTGGCAAGGGTGTGATACGGCCTGTGGACTTTGTTATGGATGTGAATTTTTCGCAGATTAGACATACTCCGGATGGGGCGTGCGCCTCGACTCTTTCCGCTATGGCGGGACATGCATCGTCTCGTTGCTGTCTTGCTAGATGATCGATTCGTCTCGTGTTTTATTTCGCAATCTGTGCGATCAATGGCCAATAGGAGGGTTCAATATGGCTGTTTCTTTATCGAAGGGTGGCAACGTTTCGTTGAGCAAAGAGGCTCCTGGTCTTTCCACCATTAACGTCGGTCTGGGCTGGGATGCTCGCGTTACCGACGGTTCGGCTTTTGACCTGGACGCATCGGCGTTTTTATTGAACGAGGTTGGCAAGGTTCGCAGCGACACTGACTTTATTTTCTATAACAATAAAAAGTCTTCCGACGGCTCGGTTGTTCACCAGGGCGATAACCAGACTGGTTCTGGCGACGGTGACGACGAGGCCATCTCCGTCAACCTGGATAAGGTCCCTGCTGGCGTGCAGAAGGTCGCTTTCTCGGTCACCATCCACGATGCTGATGTCCGCAAGCAGAACTTCGGTCAGGTCGCCAATGCCTACATTCGCGTCGTCAACAATGCCGATGGCAAGGAAATCGCCCGTTACGACTTGTCCGAGGACTTTTCGATCGAGACGGCCATGATCTTCGGCGAACTGTACCGCCACGGCGGCGAGTGGAAGTTCAAGGCCATCGGCCAAGGATTTGCTGGCGGACTTGGCCCGCTTGCCAAAAACTACGGCGTGAATGTCTAAAGGGGGCCGGAATGGGCGTTTTCCTCTAAGATCGGTTTTTCTTTATCCGTACCGATATGATGATGGCAAGAATTTACCGGTACACCGGCGGGTGGAAAATTTACACCATCGGCGAGAAGACGAACACTCGGATCTTTCACGACTTGGTATCGGCAATTTAGACGGCTCTTTAGGATCCGGAGAGAGAGGTAACAATGGGTGCGGTTGTCCTGATGCCGGGCGCGAACACTGACATACCTAAATGTCGCCAGGTGGCCGTTGTCGTTGGATGGGACCCGAAGTTTTCACCCGGGATGGAAATTGATGCATCGTCTTTCCTGGTCGGTGCAGACGGGAAGGTCCCAAGCGATGCGTATTTCGTCTTCTACGGTGAGCAGTCCTCGCCTGATGGTTCTGTCCGATTCCTGTCTTCCCCCTCGACCGGAGTCGACTTTGACGTCCAGGCGTTCGACGTGGATCTCGATAAGGTGCCTGCCCAAGTTGAAGCTATCGACGTCTGCGTTACCATTCATGAGGGGCAAGTTCGCAGGCAGAGCTTTGCAAACCTCAAGGGCGTGTTTGCCCGGCTCGTGGACTCTGTCTCGGGCCGGGAAATTGCCCGATTCGATCTGCATGTCGATGGCATGAAGGAGACGGCAATTACGCTGGCCAAGGTCTATCGCCGGAGCGGCCAATGGAAATTCCGGGCTGTCGGGCAAGGTTTCGCGGGTGGACTTGCTCCTCTGGCTCGCCGATACGGCGTTGATGTGGCCAACGAGATTCCGTCGCCGCCGGTTTCGGAATCGAAGGTACGCCTTGAAAAAAGGCTTGTCGATCTTGAGAAGAAGGCCCCTCATCTTGTCTCTTTGGCCAAGAAGGCCAGCGCTTCTGTGGATAAGTTCCATCTTTCCGGCACTGTCTGCCGGGTCGGTCTGGTGCTTGATGCCTCAGGTTCGATGTTGCGGCAGTACCAGCAGGGACGGGTACAGGAGGTCGTCGATAGAATATTCCCGCTTGCGGTACATTTCGATGATGACGGATCGTTGGATGTCTGGGCGTTCGCCGAAAAATCCAGGGAGTTAACACCGCTCACGTCGGACAGTGTGAAGTCTTACGTCGATCGTGAATGGGGTGGTTGGCAAAAATGGATGAGGGTATTGAACTCCGACATCAATTATGAGCCGGCTGTCATTCGGGCCGTCATTGACAGATACAGGGGCACCTTTACCACCCAAGCAGTTCAGCCGGTTTACGTTGTCTTTATCAGCGACGGAGGGGTTGGAAGCGATAAGGAAATAGAAAAGCTCCTCATCAAGGCATCACAATTGCCGATTTTCTGGCAATTCGTGGGCATCGGCGGCAGCAACTACGGAATCTTGAGGCGTTTCGACACGATGCAGGGACGATTCCTTGATAACTGTAATTTCTTCTCGTTGGATGACCTGCATAGCGTGACCGATCAGGAACTCTATGACCGGTTGCTTGCTGAATATCCGGAGTGGTTGAAGGAGGCTGCGGCCAAGGGCATCATCAGGGGTTGAAGGGGGACGATGGTATTTTCTTGCCACTGGGGCGAATGTGGGGTTGGATGCGCAAGCGTTCTCGTGTTTGCCTTCATCCACGATGGCGTTTCCAACTTCCACTACCGGATACTTTTTTGGCGATCTATCTCTTAGGTGTTTGGAATGGTGCCATCTTTCCATATCATGCATTTAGCAAACTGTCAGGAGGAGTCGTGCGTGGATATCACAAGAGCAACGGGCGATCTTCCTGAAAAGTGTCCGGTAGCGAATTCCAACCGGGCGGCTGATGGGCGCACGACGGTGAAGGTTTTCGGACGGCGCGACATCGTAGTTGGATGCGACACGCCACTTCCGGGACGGGCTTGTGTGCGATCGTTTTGATCGAGAACAGCAGAGGTTGATCTGAAGATGACCAAGGAGTAGCGATACTTCCGCAGGTCCCTTGAAATGGGCAAAGCATACCAATGGGGCCTCCGCTGGGTGGCCGGATCCAAGGACTGAAAGGGGACAACTATGTCTTTCACTGACTGGCTGAAGAAAAACGTCGTTGAAGCTCGTGACGCGCTCAACACCGAAATTACCAAGTTCAAGTCGAAGGACCTGCTTGATGCCGTGGTCGCGGGATGCGCCATGGTCGCCTACGCCGACGGGAACGTTTCGTCGGAGGAGAAGCAGAAGATGATGGGCTATCTGAAAACCTCCGATCATCTCAAGGTCTTTGACTCCGGCGACGTTATCAAGATCTTCCAAAAGTATGTCGAAAAGTTTGAGTTTGACCCGATCATTGGGACTGGCGAGGTCATGCAGGCGGTCGGTAAGTTCCGTGGCAAGCCTCAGGCCCAACTTGTGGTCCGTGTCTGCTGCGCCATCGGTGCCGCCGACGGCGACTTCGACGGGATGGAACGGGCGGTCGTTCGACGCATGACCTCCGAGCTTGGCTTGAACCCCTCCGACTTCAACCTCTGATGTTCCCAAGGACTTTCCCATGGCCCACTTTGGTTTTCCCATCGAAACGATCGCCATTTTCTTTGGAGTGATCGGTCTTTCAGTCTTCATGGACCTGTTCGCGCATCGCAAGATCAAGGAAATATCGGTCCTCGACGCGAGTCTGTGGTCTGTCTTCTGGATCGGACTTGCGGTGGGCTTTTATGGCTACCTGTGGATCCGCTTCGACAAGCAGTGGGCCGACCTCTACCTTGCCGGAGTCGTGTTGGAGAAGTCTCTTTCCGTTGATAACCTGATGGTCTTCATGGCTATTTTCGCTTCTTTCGGCATCAGGGGTGTCCTTCAGCACCGTATTTTGTATTGGGGAATCATCGGCGCTCTGGTTTTCCGTGCGGCCTTCGTTGCCGTCGGAACGGGTCTGTTCCACCTCGCGCCATGGGTCGGCTTCGGCTTTGCTGCGGTCGTCGCATGGTCGGGCTGGAAGATGCTCCGATCGGGCGACAACGACGAGGAAATCACGGACTACTCCGAACATTGGTCGGTGAAAATGACCGAGAAGGTCGTGCCGATCTTTCCTCGACTCCACGCCGAATGCTTCATCGTTACCCGGGCGATCGTCAGGGACCTTGCCAAGTCCGACTCTACCATCCGCACCGCGAAGGACGCGGCGGTGTTTGTAACTCCCGCCTTCCTCTGCTTGGTGGCAATTGAGACTTCGGACATCATGTTTGCCTTTGATTCGGTGCCTGCGGTGATCGCTGTCACCCAGGAGCCCCTGCTGGTTTACGCGGCAATGATTTTCGCTGTCCTTGGCCTACGTTCGCTGTACTTTGTGCTTGCGGCCATGACCAAATACCTCGTCCACCTGGAGAAGGCGGTCATCGCTCTTCTGTTCTTTATCGCCTTCAAGTTGACGGTGCAGTCTGGAGAGGATGTGTTCGGTTGGGACTTCTTGCACATCAGCGCCAATGCGAGTTTGATGGTGGTGCTGGGCACCCTGGGGGTTGGAGTGGTGGCCTCTGTCATCTGGCCGGAAAAGAGTGCCGACGGGGACGGCAACAAGGGTGATAACGCGGACGGCAATTCCTTTCCGGGCACTTCCAAGGAAGGGGGGATTGCCATGGTGGAAAACACCCTCTAATGAAACGGGGCGTGGCAGTGTTCGATTTCGACCGTACCTTGGTGCGTCAGGAGACCCTGGCATTGTTTCTCCGGACCATCGCGGGCCGCAGGATGTGGATGGATGTGGCCGCTGCTGCCGCTCATGCGGCCTTCGTTCCCTCTCAGCGTCGGATGGAGGTGTTCCGTGCCCAGTTGCTGCGATGTGTCCTCGCCGGTCGAACATTGGAGCAGGCCCAGGATGCGGCGGAAGTTCTGTTCTGTAGGCTTGACTGGATCAGTCAAACTTGTGAGGCGCTGATCAGTCATCGGCAGGCTGGACGGCGGATTCTCGTCGCCACCGGAAGTCTATCGATCTACATGCCCATTCTTCTGAATTTGAAGGGTTTGCCGGTGGATGCATTGCTCAGTACCGAAATGTGTTTGGAGGGTAACACCATCACTGGTGAGGTAGCTACTCCATCGTGTACCTGGGAAGAAAAAGCGCGGCGTGTGCGTCAGTGGCTCACTGATGTAGATGGTCCCGTCTGGGGCTATGGTAACCTGCCCCACGATGGGGCGATGCTTGCATTGACGGACCACCCTACGGTGGTTCCTACCTGACGAGGGGAATGTGACATGGCGATTTCTCTTACAAAGGGTGGCAATCTCTCTCTCTTCAAAACTGATCCGGGATTGAAACAAATCCTGATTGGCTTGGGGTGGGATGCCCGTGCCACAGAAGGTGCGGACTTCGATCTGGACGCCTCGGCCTTTATGCTTGGTGCCAACCACAAAGTTCCTAATGAGAGGGATTTTATCTTTTATAACAATCTGAAATCTAGAGATGGTTCTGTGGAACATACAGGGGATAATCTGACCGGAGGGAGCGGCGATAATGAAGTGATCCGAGTAAACTTTGCGTCAGTACCGAGTAACATTCAGGTTGTCGTTATCACTGTCACGATCCACGATGCTGAGGTGCGCCGACAGAATTTCGGCCAAGTGCGGAACGCTTTCATCCGCATCGTCAACGAGGAAAACGGCAGGGAAATCGCCCGCTACGATCTGACGGAGGACTTCTCGGTTGAAACTGCCATGATCTTCGGTGAGATCTACCGCTATGGGTCAGAGTGGAAATTCCGAGCTGTGGGCCAGGGTTATTCCGGGGGACTGTGCGCAATGTGTACCCAGTACGGCATTGATGTCATTTGACCCTGCACATTGCTGATCCATCATTAATGAACCCAAGGAGATTACAGTATGCGCCGCCTTCCCGTCTATTTGGTCCTCGACGTCTCCGGCTCCATGCTTGGAGAGCCCATTGAGTCTGTACGCAGTGGTCTGCAAACCCTGGTGAGCACGCTGCGCACCGACCCCTATGCCTTGGAGACCGCCTACCTGTCGGTGATCGTGTTTGACGACAAGGCTCGCCAAGTTGTGCCTCTGACCGAGTTGACGGTATTCCAGCCACCCGCTATCAACGCGGGTTCCTCAACTGCTCTGGGGGATGCGCTGAAGGTAACCGGGGAGTGCATCAAGCGGGAGGTGCAGCTGACCACGGCTGATGTTAAAGGGGATTGGAAGCCACTGGTGTTCATCATGACTGATGGACAGCCTACCGACGATTGGCGACGCGGGCTTGATGCCTTTCGCAAAGTAAAAACCGGAATGGTCATCGCGTGCGCAGCCGGATCTCAGGCGGATACCTCAGTACTGAGGCAGATCACCGAGATCGTGGTTTCCTTGGATACTGCCGATGCCAGCACAATCAACTCCTTCTTCAAGTGGGTGTCGGCTTCTATTTCCACATCGTCAAAAAAGGTTGACCTGAACAAGAAAGACTCTAAGGACGTCAACGATCTGCCGCCACCACCGCCGCAGATCACCTTGGTCTGAACGCGAAGGATTCGGAACGGGAGGGTGAGGCATGAGACGACTACCGGTCTACCTGTTGTTGGATACTTCCGGCTCCATGTACGGTGAGCCCATTGAGGCAGTGCGTAACGGTTTGGGGGTCATGATTAACACATTGAGGCAGGATCCTTACGCCTTGGAGACGGTTTACATCAGCATTCTCACCTTCGATGTCAAAGCCAAGGTGCTACTGGAGCTTACTGCGCTGGATGTGTTACGGACTCCGGACATCATGGCACCCCGTTCCGCCCCTACCCATCTGGGGCTGGCCTTGGAGGAACTGGGGCAGAGGGTGCGGCAAGAGATCATCAAATCCACTTCTGATCGGAAGGGGGACTGGGCGCCGCTACTATTTATCATGACCGACGGTAAGCCTTCGGACATCGATCTGTTCAGGCAGCAATGCCAGGAAGTTCGCACGCTTGGCTTCTCCAGTATTATCGGCTGCGTGGCTGGTCCCAAAGCTCGTAAGGAGGATCTGTTGCCGCTGTGCGACCACGTGGTCGCCATGGATACTCTCGACAGTGCTTCCTTAACCGGATTCTTTAAATGGGTGACATGTACCATTACCAGCGGTAACCGATCCTTGGGGGCCACTTCGAAGATGGAACTACCACCGCCGCCGCCCGTCATTCAGGTAGTGTTCTGATCGGGAGCCTCACATGCGCCGTTTGCCGATCTTTCTGTTACTCGATGTTTCCGAATCCATGCTGGGAGATGGATTGCATCAACTAGAGAAGGGAGTAAGCGACATCGTCGCCACCCTGCGGCGGGATCCTCATGCTCTGGAAACGGTGTTTCTGTCGGTGATCGTGTTCGCCGGTCGGGCGCGAACCTTGGTGCCTCTTACTGAGTTGGCCGCGTTTTATCCTCCAACACTGCCGCTGGGGGGAGGCACTGCTCTGGGCTCCGCCCTCTTCTACCTGATGGACGAAATTGATCGCCAGGTGATCACTGCCTCCACTCGGGAATCCAAAGGGGACTGGCGTCCCATTGTGTTTTTGCTCACCGACGGCTACCCTACCGACGATCCTGGTCCAGCGTTGGATCGTTGGAACCGCTTCTATCGCCGGCGGGTGAATCTGGTGGCAGTGTCCGTGGGAGGTCGTGCCGACCACAGCGCGTTGCGGCAGTTGACCGAGAAGGTGATCGTGTTCGACGATACTGCCCCGGATGCCTTTGCCCGGGTTGTGGATTGGATTTCCCTGTCGATCCTGAACCAGAGCCGTCGCGTGGGTGGCGACCGGAGGGGCGACGTAAGTCTGGCAAAGGGCGATCCTGGAGTTATCATGCCGCTGGATCTTGCCGCGCCCATGCTTCGGACCGGGAACTTGGACGAGCAGTATGCGGTGTTTGTAGCCCGTTGCGCCCTCCTCCGTCAGCCCTATGTGGTGAAATTCAAACGTCTGCAGACACCGTCTACTCGGGACTCCGCTATTGCCCAATCGCCGATCTTTCAGTATTATCGCCTGGAAACCGCCGTGCAGGTGGAAGAAAGTTATTTTGAACTTTCCGATGACACCAAAATCGGTCGGTCGGTGAACTCGGGGGAGTTGCTTGGACAGCCCTACTGCCCCTATTGCATCTCCCCTTACGGCATGGCGGTATGCACCTGCGGTGGCATTCACTGCGTTGAGCGGGACGGAGAACAGACCTGCCCCTGGTGCGGCAGTAGAGGAATCTACCAAGCCCCTGGTGCGGACGGCTGTGACATTGGACGGGAGAGGGGATGAGTGGAATTAACAAGGATCTCCTAACTGCCCTTAATAGAGCCGCTTTCCTTGCCGAGAAATATCAGTTTTCCGATCCTGGCCCCGGATACCGCGGTTACCGACATCTTGCGAAGCGATGGCGCTATCTCCTTTCACTGCTGGATTGTATTGAGTCGTATTATCAGAAAAAGAGCGAGCAGAACATGCAACAGGACCAGTATGGAACCGATAAGCCAGTCATTACCAGCGAAACGGATGCACGTAATCAGGCGGATGGGTTTACGCCCTTGAACCAGTTTATGTCAAAGACTCTGCATTTGAAGAACGCCCGTGCCGGGGAGGTCTATGTCGGAACTCTGGAACTGGAAGGGCTCAAGGGCCTGAAGCTTCAGGATGCGGGCGGTTCCGGGCTGAAGTTTGAGGAGACAACGGCGCAACTGCGGGGAATGCCTACCGGAATCGGGGATTTTCAGCTTCGGTTCCAGGGGCTGTTGCACGGCAGTCGGACTGAGATTGTGGCCAATTTGGCTGTGATTCCCGATCCTAAATCCTTGTGGGTGAAAAAGGACAGCGATTCCAGCGATCCATTCTGGAAACCGGATGAGGCATCCAGTCGGGTGGAGGGGGACCTTCTGTGTGTGGCGGCCAGCAAGCGCGGACGTTCTCATGCCCGTGAGGGGGGGATTCGCGACGATGATTTCGGTCTTCTGGCCGACGGACCTGGAGGTTGGCACATTGCGGTGGTGGCGGACGGTGCTGGTAGCGCCAAATTTGCCCGCCGCGGTTCCAAAGTCGCCTGCGACAGTGTTTTGCAGGGGCTACCCGTTTTGCTGGACCAGCACGTGACCCCCCAGTTGGAACGCTTGGTGGGTCTGCACCTGCAGAGGAATTCCGATGCATCCGCCCAGATCATAAGGCAACTCTATCAGTCTCTGGCTACTTCGGCGTTTCAAGCTGCCAAGGCTATCGTTGCGGAGGCAGAGTGCAAGGGGGGGCATCACTCGGCTTTTTCTACCACCCTGATCTTGGGGGTGGCGCGAAAAATTACCCATGGCTGGTTTCTGGCCGGTTTTTCCATCGGCGACGGTGGGGCGGCGGTATTTGATGTGGGCGATGCCTCTCTGACCACTCTGACCTTGCCAGACAGCGGTGAATTCGCCGGCCAGACTCGCTTTTTGCAGAGTTCCGAATTCGCCAGTTACGAGGATGTGGCGAAACGGATATTTTTTGATATACGGAAATCATTTACGGCTATGGTATTGATGACAGACGGCATTTCAGATCCCAAGTTTCCTACCGAAAGCGCGTTCGCCGATCCGGCCCGGTGGGTTTCGTTCTGGAACGATGACCTGTCCCCGGCGGTGGGGATGACCCGCGACAATGCCGGATTGGAGCAGCAACTGCTCGCTTGGCTGGATTTTTGGTCTTCTGGCAATCATGATGATCGAACACTGGCGGTTCTGGTGCCATGAGGGGTAGAAGCGTGTCCGAAATCGTCAGACTCATGACCAACAGTGGCCAAATGGTAGAATACCGGAATGAGATTGTCCGTCAGGGGGGAATGAAGGACGCTTATTTTAGTTGCGATCGATCTCAGGTGGTGCTGTTCTTCCGCGACCCTCTAAGTAGAGCCGGTATCGAACGGCTTGAGGCCATCATCGGTCCTTATCGGGAGGGTATTTTCCACAACAACGGTGGAGATTACTGGAAGGATCTTTTCTGCTGGCCTACTGGGATGGTACAGAAGGATGGCCGACATGGCGTGGTGGTGCCGGTGTATCAGTCGCAGTTCTTTTTTACGTATGGCTCGGTGAACAATGATTTTCTGGGCATCAGGGGCAAGGAAAAGGAGGGAAAGTGGTTCGCCAGCGCCTCCAACCGTAACAAGTTCCTGGCCCCCGAGGAACGGGGCAATTGGCTGACCCATCTGCAGATCTGTCTGATGATCAGCCGCGCTGTGCGGCGTTTGCATATGGCCGGGCTGGCCCATTCGGATCTTTCTTACAAGAACGTGTTGGTGGACCCTACCAGCGGCAAGGCATGTGTCATCGACATTGATGGACTGGTAGTACCGCAGAAATTTCTTCCCGACGTGGTGGGCACACCGGACTTCATTGCTCCGGAGGTACTTGCTACCCAGCATCTGGAAAGGAGTGATCCGGCCCGCAGGCTTCCCTCCATTGCCACCGATCGTCACGCCTTGGCGGTGTTGATCTACATGTATCTGTTCTACCGTCATCCCCTACGAGGTGGGAAGGTGCATGACATGGATGCCACCCGGGATGAGGAACTGACCATGGGGAGCGGGGCACTGTTCATTGAGCACCCAAACGACCGTTCTAACTTGGTGAAAGCAAACCAACTTTCCACAGCGCATCTTCCCTGGGGTGACCCGGCCCGGATTCCTTTCACCATTGCAGGTCCACTGCTGAAAAAACTGTTCCTCAATGCGTTTGTCGATGGGCTTCATAATCCCGATCGTCGGCCCAGTGCCTCGGAGTGGGAGAACGCCCTGGTGCGGACCATCGACATGATTCAACCCTGTCCCAACCAGTGCGAAATGGGTTGGTACGTGTTTGACAACAGCACCAGACCTAAATGTCCGTTCTGCGGTACTGCATATACCGGTGCGCTTCCGGTACTGAACTTCTACTCCAGCCGCCACCAAGGCGAGTTCCTACCGGATGACCATCGGCTCATGGTGTGGGACGGACAGTCGCTGTTCTTGTGGCACGTTACGCGCAGGGTGTTTCCCAATGAGCATCTGGCCTCGGATCAGCGTTTGCGAATGGGGTATTTCCGACACCACAGAGGGGAGTGGTATCTGGTCAACGAGCGGATGAATGAGATGTTGGATATGGCAAGTGGACGGCGCATATCCATAGGCAGTAATGTCAGACTCTCGGAGGGTAGCCAGTTCCTTTTGTCGAGGGATGACGGTGGACGGCTGGTCCATGTGCAACTGGTCAACGGTTGATGTCAACTTCATACGCCAGTTTCTTTGATGTACTGATAACGTACTGAAGTTTCGCTGTCTTGGCCGGTTGCGGGGCTGCGATCGATGGAAGCGGTGAAATGTCAGTGATAGAACTTGCCGATTGATCAGGGAGTAGAAAAAGATTACAGTTTTCTGGGAAATCTTCTTGAGAGTGAAGTATCTTTGGGTGATGGTTTTCCTGGAGATAAGGGGTTGCACCAAAATTATTGCAATTAAAGTAAAATTGTCTCCCAATGGGGCATCATGTTTGGATCCTTTTTCCTCTTCGACAACCCATTCCTATACTCGGATCCATGGCCGCCATCGCCTCCATCCCCGTCAACGCCCTTCTGGTGCTGCTCCTGGCCCTGACCGGCACGGTCCTTCGTGCGACCCACGGCCATCTTCATCCCATCCATCTGCCGCTTCTGACCTTCGCCCTGTTTGGTATTGGCGCTTTTTTCGTTCTTTTCGGCGAACGGGTCACCCCCCTTCGTTCGATCGAACGGTGGCTTTCGGGAGTGTGGTTCCTCTTCGCCTTTTTTCTTCTGCTCGATGACGAAACCATTTACTCCCTGGACAATACCGCTCATCGGCTGGTCCAAATCGGATTATGGATCAACGCGGCCCTCGCATTGTATCTATGGGCCGGCATGACCTTCGCCGACCGCGACGATCCCCACTGGCGTCGTATCCTCCTGGGAGGATGGCTGCTCTGGCCCGTGATCCTGGTGGCGGTACTTTCAGCCTCGCCCAATCCCAACATCGACGTGTTTCATCACGGTATCGAGGCAGTCGAACATCTTTTCGCCGGAAAAAATCCCTACGCCGAACCACTCTCCGACCTTTATCAGGGGGCTTATGGCTATATCCCCGGGTACATCTATCTTCCGGTCATCCTCGTGGCCAATGCCCTGGCACACGCTTTCCTGGGCGATATCCGCCATACCTATACCATCGCCCAACTTGTGATCCTCCTGGTCTTGTGGCGCATGGGCCGCAACCGCGGCTTCTCTCCGGTTGCCTGTCATCTTCTGGCCATGGTCTGGATTTCCTTCCCGGTAACCCTGTTCGTCATCGAACAGGCGTGGAACGATACCCTGCTGATCGCCTTTTCGGCCCTCCTTGCCTGGAGTCTCGACCGTCAGATCCGGGGAGAGGCCCCCCGGGCCTGGTGGACCACCGCCATTTTCCTGGGACTCGCGGTCGCAACCAAGCAGTATGCCGTGGTCTTGGCCTGGATCACCCTCCTGTTTCTCTGGCGACGCTTTGGTTTGTCCCTGGCCCTTCGCGTGGCGGGGGTCTCCTTGTCCGTCTTCCTCGTCACCGTTCTCCCTTTTTTCCTCTGGGATCCCGCCTCCTTCATCGCCCATCCGATCCTCGAAGTCGCGGGATACCGCATTCGCGGCGATGCCCTCTCCTGGATCGCCTATTTGCTTTCCTTCTCCGGAATGGAAATCGGCGGCGGCATCATCCTCACGATCTATTTCCTGATCGCGGGCGCCGTCACCCTCTGGTTGATCGTTCACGACCGCCTTACCCTGTTTCACTGGGCATTGGCGGCGATCCTGATTTTTGGCGGATTGTTCCTCTTCGGCAAGCAGGCCTTCTGCAACTATTACCATTTCCTGGCCTTTTTCATACTTCTGGCCCTCCTCTTCGCCCAGGAAAAACGTCACGGAACCTCGGAATCCCTCCCTGATTCGACCCGTATTCCTGGACAACCCGGACACCTCGGACCGGAGACGATGGGTTTTTCCTTTCCCGCGTTTTCGACGTTCGGCTCCGCCCCGATCCTGCCGCAACCCCTCTTCTGGACCCTGATGACCGTGGCGGTCCTCATCCGCCTGACCTTCCTCGACATGATCGAATTCAAGGAAGACGAATTCAATGCCATCGTCCTGGCCTGGAAACAGTTCTCGGAGGGCGTTCTTGCCCAGACCGGCCTGAAATCCTCCACCGGACTGTTCAATCCGCCGTTTTTCATCTATCTGATGTCCCTGCCGGTCGCCGTCACCACCGATCCCATCCTGGTGACCCTCTTCGTCATCATGTTCAATCTGGTTGGGCTGGTTTTGCTTTATGACGTGCTGCGGTGGGCCTTTTCCGCCAATGTCGCCGCCCTGACCACACTCCTGTTCGCCTCTTCTCCCTGGGTCGTCCTCTACTCCAGAAAAATATGGGCCCAGGATTTTCTTTTTCCCTTCATGATGGGGCTGGTGGCGCTCCTGGTTTCCATGAGCGAACGGTCGCGTCCATGGAAAACCTGGCTTTTGTTTTTCCTTCTGGCGGTGGTGACCCAACTGCACATGAGCGCCTGGTTTCTCCCCCCCGCCATTCTCCTGTTCATGGTGCGTTTCCGCGTCGCCGTCCGCTGGCGCGATCTGGGGGTGGGCCTCGCGGTGCTGTCGCTCCTTTATGTTCCATACCTTCGGTTTCACGTCCAAACCGGCTTCCAGAACCTGATCGAGGCGATAAACCTCATGGGGGGCCAGGACAATCCGTTTCCGGCAGGTAATCTTCTCTGGATGGTTTTGATCGCCACTGGCGTGGGGTTTTCCTACCTTCTCGGCAACGATGGTTTTTCGCGCTTCTGGGAGGCCAACCTGATCGCCCTTCCCTACGGGATGTTTTTCCTGTTTTTCATGCTGACCGTCCTCGGATGGGTGTGGGTGATGGGCCATCATTGGCCTTTTCGGACCGGGAATCGTGTTCTGGAAACGCCTCGTGGCGCCCGGATGGTGACGTTGCTCTTTTGGATCATGGTGACGATCCAGGGGGCGTATGTCCTCCTGTCCATTCCCTCCTTTCCCCACTATGCCATCATCTTCTTTCCTTCCCTGTTTCTGTTCGCGGTATTGCTCCTGGGACGGTTCCATGAGTGGCTGGCCCCGGGAAGACGTCGTGGGGTCGTGGTCGGCCTCGTGACCGCGATCGTCGTGGCCAATCTGTATCACACCATTTCGTTTCATTCCTTCGTCCTTTATAATCCGCAAAGTATTTCGGGGGACTATGGCGTTCCCTACTTTGTCGATCGGCAACGGTGGAAACACCTGTTGCCCGGCCCGTGATACGGGACGTTTCGATGATCGAAATTATCCTGCCAAGGAAGGACGGCCCACCATGACCGGACCGGATCATTCGCCCCCAGGGGCGGCGCCATTTCCTGTGCAACCGGTGTTCGCTCATGCCATGGACCATCACCTGGCGGGCCGCCTTCAGGAGGCCGAGGCGCTCTATCGTCGCATCCTCCAGGACGAGCCCAACCACGCCGATGCCTTGCACATGTTCGGGGTTCTGGCGCATCAACTGGGGCATCACGAAGTCGCGGTGGCATGCCTTGACCGGGTGATCGCCTTCCGTCCCGGATTTGTCGAAGCCCACTACAATCGTGGCAACGCCTTGAAATCCCTGGGTCAAAAGGAACAGGCCGCGAAGAGTTATCGCCAGGTGGTCCGGCTGGGTGGCGACGTTCCCGAAGCCTTGTTTTTCGTCGGCAACGGTTTCTGGGAACTGGGTCACCGTGCGGAAGCACTGGCATGCTACCGCAGGGCGGTCGGGATCAACCCTCGATTCGCCGCGGCCTTTGCCGCCCTGGGACGCGCCTTGAAGGAGGAGGGGGCGTGGGTCGAAGCCCGACAGGCGTGTCTCGATGCGCTGGCCCTTTCCCCGGAGGATCCCGAGGTCTGGTTTACCCTGGGGCTGATCGACATTCAAACCCGATCTTTCCCCGAGGCCGAGGAACACCTGAAAAAATGTTTATCGCTTCGTCCTGAATTTCCCGAGGCGTTGTGCAATCTGGGGCTGGTATTTCTCGAATCGAACCGGGTTTCCGAGGCGATCGGCTTTTTGCAGGAGGCCATCGCCCTGAAACCTGACGATTCCGCAGCCTTGTCCAACCTGGGCGCCGCCTGCCAGGAACAGGGACGCTACGAGGAGGCCATCGATCTGTATTCCCGGGCCCTGGCATTCAAGCCCGACGTTGCCGAAATCTTTTCCAACATGGGATATGCCCTTCAGGAACTGGGACGGCTCGACGAGGCGGTCGCATCCCTCATGCGGGCCGTGGCGCTTTCTCCCGACGATCCGGCGGCATGGAACAACCTGGGCAACGTCTACAAGCAACTGGGACGCCATGACGAAGCCCTGGCCGCCTATCAAAGGGCACTGCGCATCGCTCCCGATCATCCCGAGGTCCATGCCAACGTCGGGGCGCTCCATTTGGAGTTGGGGCGTTGGGATGAGGCGCTTCATTGGTTCGGACGGGTTCTGGAGATCAAACCCGACCATCCCGAGGGACATTTGGGACTGGGTCTGTACCATTTGACGATGGGGGATCTGGAGTCGGGTTGGAATGATTACGAATGGCGCTGGCGGACGCGAAATTTTATCCATCATGGCCATTCGCAGCCCTTGTGGATGGGGGAACCGTTGCCGGGAAAAACCTTGTTGATCCACTGTGAGCAGGGGTATGGCGATGGCATCCAGTTCATCCGTCTGGTCCCGGAGGCGCGGAGAATCAGCGGTGCCAAGGGGGTGGTGCTGTTTTGTCCCGAACCTTTGTCTCGGTTGTTTGCGACCATGGCGGGCATCGATGTTCGGACCTCGCGACGGGAGGATCTGCCTCAATGCGATGTCCAGGTTCCCCTTTTGAGTCTGCCCCATCGTTTGAAAACGACCCTGGCCACGATTCCGGCCCCCATTCCCTATCTGGCGGCTGATCCGGCGTTGGTGCGGGTGTTTCGCGATCGGCTGGCTTTGTATCCCGGATTCAAGGTGGGCATCGCCTGGCGGGGAAATCCGCGGCACAAAAATGACCGGCAACGTTCGATGGATCCGGCGTTGTTTCTGCCACTGGCGGCGCTGCCGGGGTGTTGCCTGGTGAATTTGCAGATGGATGTGACCCCGACCGAACGCGCGCTGTTCGCCCCGTGTCACCCGTTTGTCGATGTCTCGGGGATGGTGCGCGATTTTGCCGACACTGCGGCGGTCCTTGCCAACCTTGACCTGGTGATCGCGGTCGATACCGCTGTCATTCATCTGGCCGGGGCGATGGGACGACGGGCCTGGTTATTGTTGCCGCACGTCGCCGACTGGCGCTGGCTTCGGGATCGGAGCGACAGTCCGTGGTATCCCGGCCTGCGGTTGCTGCGGCAAGGGACCATGGGGGATTGGCGTGCGTGCATCGATCGGGTTGCCGACGATTTGAAAAAAATCGATCAAGGAGTGCCTTCGTGAAACAACGTCGCTTGATCAGTTTCGATTGGGCCTTGAAACGTCTTTTGCGCAGCAAGGCCAATTTTGAAATCCTGGAGGGGTTTCTGAGCGAACTTCTCAAGGATGATATTCGTATTCAGGAAATTCTGGAGAGCGAAAGCAACAAAAATGACCGGCTCGATAAATACAACAGGGTTGACATCAAGGTAAGAAACAAGAACGGTGAATTGATTCTGGTCGAAATCCAGGCGCAACGGCAGTGGGATTATCTGCAACGCCTGCTGTATGGCACTGCCAAGGCAGTCACGGAACACATTGACGAGGGAGAACCTTATACGAGCATTCCCAAGGTCATCTCGGTGAGTATCGTCTATTTCGACCTGGGGCAGGGGACGGATTATGTCTACAAGGGGACGACCACCTTCAAGGGATTGCATACGCATGATGAATTGAGTCTCAGCGAAGGGCAGAAGTCGCTGTTCCACCGTGGCAGCGTTCCCGAACTTTATCTGGAATATTATCTGATCAAGATCAATCGTTTCGACAATGTGGCGCGGGATACCCTGGACGAGTGGATTTATTTTCTGAAGAATGAGGACATCCGCGAGGGCTTTACTGCGCGTGGCCTCGACAAGGCCAAGAAGCAGTTGGACATTCTCACCCTTACCGGTCCGGAACGGGAGTCCTACGAACGCTACAAGGATGACCTTCACGATCAGGCCAGCATGGTATTTTCGACCTATGGTGTCGGCAAGTGGGAGGGGATACAGGAAGGGGAGAAAAAAGGCGAGGCCAAATTATTGTTACGCCTGTTGCACCGTCGCTTTGGCGTCATTCCCGAGTGGGCCAACGAAAAGATTGCCCAGGCCGAACTGCCTGCCCTGGAACGGTGGAGTTTGGGTCTCCTCGAGGCCCGAACATTGGCCGAGGTGTTTTCGGACGATCCGTGAGGTGACATGTTTTCGTGGCGCCTGCGTATCGGTGCGAATCGACGGGATGTATCGAAAGAAGGAATGATCAAAAGAATAAAAAAGGCTCAAGGGAGTACTTCCAGGGGTGATTGGCTTTTCGGACGAATGTCGATCCCTGCCAAATTTTGGACCGGTGAACCTTGGATACGTTGACGGAACTTGATCGTGCGATCGATCATCACACCCATGGCCGGTTATCCGAGGCCCGGGAGATGTATCGCAGGGTTCTGCGAAAAAATCCGCGACAGCATGATGCCCTTCATTTGTCGGGGGTGCTGGCCCTGCAAACGGGGGATCCGGTCGCGGCGATTCATCTGATCGGGACTGCCGTTGCCATCCGGCCCGAATTTGCCGAGGCTCATTGCCATCTGGGGCTGGCGTGTCAGGCCGTGGGGCAAAACGAGGAAGCGTTGCGCCACTTCCATGAGTCCACCCGGCACAAGGCGCGGTTTCCCGATCCCTGGTTTCACCGGGGCAATCTTCTGGCCGAACTGGGGCGTTCCGAAGAGGCCCTGGCTGCGTATTCTCATGCAGTTTCCCTGGCGCCGCAATGGGCCGAGGCCCATTACAATCTTGGCAACACCTTCGTCACTCTGCAACGATGGCCCGAGGCCGAGGCCAGTTATTTGCGGGCGGTGGTGGCGAAACCCGATTTTGCCGCCGCATGGTTCAATCGGGGGTTGACCCTTGGGACCCTGGGCCGGCATGAAGAAGCGCTGCATTCCTTGTTTCGCGGGTTGTCCCTTGAGCCCGACAATGCGGGGGGCCATAACGGTTTGGGCAATACTCTTCTGGAATTGGGGCGACTTGAGGAAGCGGTCGCTGCCTATCGTCGGGCCATGGCCCTTGATCCGGCCCTGATCGATGCGGTCTACAATCTGGGACGGGTGCATGCCCTGAGGCAGGCGTTGGATGAGGCCGTGGCGTGTTATCGTGCCGCTTTGGCGCTCGATCCTGGATTTGCTCCGGCGCTCTATAATATGGGCAACACATTGTCGCGCCTGGGACGCCTCAAAGAGGCGCAGGAGGCCTATCGCGAAGCCATCCGGCATCGGCCCGATTATGCCGAAGCGTGGTACAATCTGGGCAACACTCTTCGGGAGGATTCCCGGTTCGATGAGGCGTTCGAATCCTATCGGGCGGCGTTGCGAATCCGGCCTGATTTTGCCGAGGCCCATTTTGGCATCGCGGTTCTCGAACTGCTTCGGGGAAACTTTATCCAAGGGTGGCCCCTTTACGAATGGCGCTTCAAAAAACAGGACTTTCCTCCGCATGAGCACCACCAACCCTTGTGGAATGGCCAGAGAATTCCGGGAATGACCCTTCTGGTTCACTGTGAGCAGGGATTGGGGGATGGCATCCAGTTCATTCGTCATCTTCCCTGGGTCAAGGATTCTTCTGCGGCCCGGGTGGTCCTTTTGTGTCCGGAATCGTTGCGGCGGCTTTTTGTTTCCATGCGGGGGATCGATCTTCTGGTGACGGCGCCGGAAGAAGTTCCTTCATGCCAGTACCAGGTCCCCCTGATGAGTCTGCCGTATCTTCAGGGAAAGGATTGGATTCCCATTCCGGAAGGGATTCCCTATCTGGTGGCTCCTGTGGCCGAGGTGGAACGGTTCCGTGCGGAGATTTCTTCCGTGGACCGTCCGTGCATTGGGATTGCGTGGCGCGGGTCGGCGACGCATGGGAACGATTCGATCCGGTCCATGGATCCACAATGGTTGCTTCCTTTGCATAAGCTCCATGGGGTTCGGTTGTTTTCCTTGCAGAAGGAGGTGTCGCCGGGCGATCGGGAAGTATTGGCGGGATGGGATGGTTTTTTCGCGTTCGAAGAGCGACTGACCGACATGGCTGCCACGGCTGGCCTGATGGTCCATTTGGACCTGGTGATCGCTGTCGATACCAGTGTGATTCATCTGGCGGGGGCGCTGGGGTGTCGTGCATGGTTGCTTCTGCCCCACGTTCCCGATTGGCGCTGGATGTTGGATCGGTCCGATTCGCCATGGTATCCTGACCTGAGGTTGTTTCGTCAGGCTGAACGTGGCGACTGGGGTGGGGTGATGGCGGCGGTGGTGGACGCGGCAAAAGAACAATTTATTTAAGAAAAACTATTAAAAGAAAAAAGGGGTCTGGGGGATTGCCCCCAGGGTTTTGATTTTGTTTTTGATTTTGTTTTTTACGCGCCATTTCACCCGAAGCGAATTTCCGCGGTTTTTGCGGAAATTCGCGCAGGCGCGCGCCCTTGTCCTGGTCTTTTCGCGGTTTTTGCGAAAAGACCAGGACACATTGCAAGTTTCCAGGCAACACAACTTGCAATGCGTTTGCCTTTCTTCGCAAAAACCGCGAAGAAAGGCAAACCAAGGCGCGCGCCTGCGCAAGATTCCCGCAAAAACCACGCGGGAATCTTGCTTCGGGTGAAAGGGCGCGTGGAAAAACAAAGTCAAAAGCAAAGTCAAAAGAAGAATCAAAACCCTGGGGGCAATCCCCCAGACCCCTTTTTTCTTTTAATAATTTTCTGGTCGCTCAGGTGATTCCATGAACATGGATCGCGAACGATGAATCCCGATCAGGAGGCGGCGGACTGCAATGCCCGAGGCCATGCCTTGAAGGATGCCGGCCTTTTCGCGGAAGCGATCGCGCAGTTTGAACAGGCCCTCGCGCTCAGGCCCGACGTGGCCGGCTTGCATCTGAATCTGGGCAACGTCCTGGCACAATGTCACGATTGGGAACGGGCGGAAGGATGTTATCGGACGGCGTTGCGATTGCAACCAGGGTTTGCCGAAGCCTGGATGAACCTGGGACACTTTCTGCATTCCCTGGGACGACGGGAAGAGGCCGGTCGGGTGTTTGCCGAGGCGTTGCGTCTCAAACCCGAACTGATGGAAGCCCGGATCGGACTGGGGCGGGTGCTGCTCGATCTTGAACTCTGGGAAAAGGCGGGCGAGACCTGGTCCGGGCTTCTGGCGGCACGCCCGGAGGATCCCGATTTCCTGGTAGGCCGGGGACGGGCCTGGGAAGGGGCGGGACGGGTGCCGGAGGCCATGGCCTGTTACGAAATGGCGGTTCGGAAGGAGCAAAACCACCTTCAGGGGCATTATCACCTGGGATTGGCCTGTCATCGCGGTGGCAACCTTGCGGCGGCGATGGAACACTATCGCCGCGCACTCGAAATCGATCCTGATTTTCCCGAGGCACTGAACAATCTGGGCATTGCGTTGCAGGAATCGGGATTTCCGGAAGAGGCCGTGGTGGTGTTCGGTCGGGGGATCGGGGTACGTCCCGACGAACCCCAGTTGCACTACAATCTGGGGTTCGCGTATCAATCCTCGGGGGCGATGGCCGCGGCGGCTGAGTGTTATCGTCGGACCCTGGTCCTGTCTCCCGGAGATCCCAAGGCCTGGATCCATCTTGGCTTGATCCGACAAGGCGAGGGACGATGGGATGAGTCGGAGGCGCTGTTTCTTCAGGCGCTTCGATGCCACCCCGACAATCCGGACGCCTTGTCCAATCTTGGGGTGACGCTCCAGGCCCTGGGGCGGCGGGAAGAGGCCCGGCAACGGTATCTCCAGGCGCTGGCCGTGCGTCGCGAATTTCCCGAGGCACTGGTCAACCTGGGAAACACCCTCCATGAACTCAAGGACCACGAGGGGGCGATCCACGCCTTCCAGGAGGCGATCCGCCTTCGGCCCGCCTACGCCGAGGCCTGGTCGAACCTGGGCATCGTCCTGCAAAAAAGAAAACGATACACCGAGGCCCTCCACCATCACCGCCAGGCCGTCGCACTGGATCCTTCAGCGGAAAAACTGGTCATCAATCTGGCCAACACCCTTCATGCCATGGGTGATCGGGAGCAGGCCATGGCCGTTCTGCGTCACGTCTTGTCGCGCAATCCCCGATCGGTCGAAGCACTTTCCAATCTGGGCAATCTGTGGCTGGAACAGGGATGCCTCGACGAGGCCATCTCCTGTTATCGCGCGGCCCAAACCGCAAGGCCCGATGATCCCGATTCCCTGTGCAACCTGGGGGTTGCCCTCCAGAAACAGGGCGATGTCGATGGCGGGATCGCCTGTTATCTCAAGGTTCTCGACCTTGATCCGAACCATTCCCTGGCCTTGTCCAATCATGGACACGCCCTCCACTTCAAGGGAGACTTTGCCGCCGCTTTGCAATGTTTCGCCAGGGCCCGGGCCATCGATTGTGACCTGCCTGACCCCTGGTTCAACGAGGCGATTACCCGTCTTCTTCTGGGGCAACTTGAGGAAGGGTTTCGCCTTTATGAATGGCGTTGGGCGAGCGAAGGATTTCATTTTCATGGACATCCGGAACCTTTGTGGAACGGTTGCGAATTGACCGGAGAACGGATCCTGTTACACTGTGAACAGGGATTCGGCGACAGCATCCAGTGTGTCCGTTTTGTCGCCCAGGTCGTGCGGCGGGGGGGACGGGTGGTTTTGCTGTGTCCCGAGCCGTTGCGGCGCCTTTTTTCTTCCGTGGAAGGGGTCGAACGGGTCCTCACCGGCAAGGAGGAACAACCGCCCTGTGACTGGCAGGCCCCCCTGATGAGCCTGCCCCATCTGTTGGCGATCGGGCTGGCGACGATTCCCGCGGTTGTTCCCTATCTTTGGCCCGATCGGGAGGATGTCGCTGGATTTTACGGGTTTTTGTCCGGGGGAAAGGGATTGAAGGTGGGGATTGCCTGGCGCGGCAATCCGCGGTATCGCAATGATCGGGAGCGGTCGATGGATTGCGGGATGCTGCGTGTGTTGTCCCGGGTGCCGGGATGCCGCTTCGTCAGTCTGCAAACGGATGCCTCCGATCGGGAACGGGCGGCGTTCGGTGGCGACTGGATCGATCCCGGTCCCCTGTTGCACGATTTTGCTGCCACCGCCGCCCTCATCGCCAACCTGGATCTGGTGATTGCCGTCGATACGGCGGTGGTCCATCTGGCCGGGGCGATGGGACGTCCGGCATGGGTCCTGCTTCCCTTCGTTCCCGACTGGCGCTGGCTTCTGGGGCGCGACGATTCCCCCTGGTATCCCACCGTCCGGTTGTTTCGGCAAACGGTCGCCGGGGGGTGGGCGGAATGCGTCGCTTTGGTGGCTCGGGCATTGGAACACGCGGCGCAAACTTTTACTGGAACATCGATTGTTTCCATGACAAACCGGGGTGGAGCATGAGGGAAGAAAACTACGATGAGGCCCTGCCTCGGTATGCCCAGGGCTTCCGGATCGTCTGGCTGACCTGCGCGGTGGTGGTCGCCTCGCTGTGGTGGACCTATGGCGCGGTCCTGCCGTTTCCCAACGGCGACCTGGGCCACGACTACAGCCTGTTCATTCCCAATCTGGTCGTCGGCATGATCAAGTTCAAGGTCAACGGTTTGTTGTCCCTTCCCTGGTTTTCGCCGGCCCAGTGCGGCGGCTTTCCTTTCTTTCCCGATGCCAACGCCCCCTATTTCAGCCTGCCGCAGCTTTTGACGCTGGTGTTCGATCCGGTGATCGCGATCCAGATCACCTTCATCGTCTTTGGCGCCCTGGGGTTCATGGGTGGCTATCTGCTGCTGCGCGACGGTTTCGGGTGCAGCCAGGGGGCCAGTCTGCTGGGAGCGTTCATCTTCGCCCTCAACGGATTCTATGCCCACCGGTTCGTCAACGGTCATCTGGCTTTTCATGCCTTTGCCCTGGCCCCCTGGGCCGCGTGGGGCGTGATCCATGGCCTGGAACGGGGCTGGCGTACCCATCTGCTGGCCGTCTGCGGCCTGGGGATTCTGTTCGCCGCCATGCTCCACGCCGGGATGGTCCATGGCATCCCGCCGATCATCCTGGGAATCGTCATCCTGCTCCTGGTCCAGGGGATCCTTGGCCACTGGTCGTGGTCTGCGTGGTCGCGCCTGGCGGCGGGTGGACTCCTGGGCATCGGCCTTTCCGCCATCAAACTCGTTCCCCTCATGGCCCTGCTCAAACAGTTTCCCCGCGATCAGTACGCCCTCCCCGGATTCGACAGCATTCCCAACGCCGTCTGGTTGACCGCCCAGACCTTGTTTCTCCATCCCCCCATGGCCGAAATCCATGCCCATCTGACCAATGGCTCGATTCTGCTGCAACACCATGAGTTTCAATACGGCATCGGCGTCATTCCCGCAGTGCTCCTGCTCGTCTTCATCGTCCGCCAGGCCTGGAAACCCGACGAAAAAACGGCCATGCGCACGGTCCTGGCCATCTGGGGGATCGGGGTGTTGCTGAGCGTGCCGGTCCTGCTTAATTATTACACCCCCTGGTGGAACAGCGTCATCAAAAGCCTTCCCTACTTCAAGAACAGCTCCAGCCTGGTTCGATGGTTCGCCCTGTATGTCTTCGTCCTTCCCGTCCTGGCGGCGATCATCATGGACCACCTGGAACTGCCGAAAAAACGGTTTTTGTTCCTGTGTGCCATGGGAATGATGATCACCTGGGTCCAGGCGATCAACAGCAATCTTGACTACATGTCCACCGTGCTGGCCCGTTATCATCCGGGACAACAGGTCGATTATTGGCGCAAGGTCCGCTTCGGCGATGAAGTTCCCAACATCAACTTCATGTCCCTCTCCTTCGACATACGCACCATGGAACCGATCACCACCATCGATCGCAACGATGCCATGACCCGGAGCGCCAGCCAAATCATGTGCTACCAATCGATGATGGGGTATGGCCTGGAATCGTTTCCCATCGCCCCACTGGGTCCAAAGGCGGCCATGAGCGTCGTCGGGGAACGGTTCCTCAACATCAAAAGACCGGAATGTTATCTCTATCCCGAGGAGAACGGGTGCAAGCCGGGGGATCATTTTTCGGTCGATGAGGAACGCAATGCCCGGAATTTCCTGTTCTACAAGGATTATGAATTCAGCCGACCCAGGATTCACGATGGTGCCGCGGTGGTCAATGTCGTGTCTCTCCTTCTGACCGTGGCGGCATTGATCTATCTTTGGGTGCGCCGTCGGTCTGAACCGGCGAAGGTTTGAAGCGGTTGAAGTCCATGTATCGAAAAAACAAAGTTTCGGTCGTGGTTTTTGTGGTTTTTATAGTCATCAGGATGGGTCTGGGAAGGGGTTTCCCCTTCCCAGTGGGGGTTTGGGGGCGAAGCCCCCAATGTTT